>CBDTYP010000115.1:0-9116 GCA_965364645.1 uncultured Gammaproteobacteria bacterium
GAGCCTCAGGCCGAGTCTCCGCCTCGGGGAGCGGGGGCGAAGGCCGGCAAGAAGAAGTCGAAGTCGAAGGCTCGTTCGAAGGGCGAGGCGGCTTGAACGAATCCCGTCAGGCGAGCGCCTCGGCGGCGTAATCCGCCAGGCGCGAACGTTCGCCCCGCAGCAGGGTGATGTGACCGCTGTGGCGCCATGACTTGAAGCCATCCACCACGTAGGTGAGGCCGGAGGTCGTCTCCGAGAGATAGGGCGTGTCGATCTGGGCGATGTTGCCGATGCAGACGACCTTCGTCCCCGGTCCGGCCCGGGTGATCAGGGTCGTCATCTGCTTCGCCGTCAGATTCTGTGCCTCGTCGAGGATGACGTACCGGTTGAGGAACGTGCGCCCGCGCATGTAGTTCAACGAGCGTATTTTGATGCGGCTGTGGAGGAGGTCGTTGGTGGCGGCACGGCCCCACTCACCGCCGATGTCGGCGTTCGTGAGAACCTCGAGGTTGTCCATCAGCGCGCCCATCCACGGCGCCATCTTCTCTTCCTCGGTGCCCGGAAGAAAGCCGATGTCGTCACCTACCGGAACGGTTGCGCGGGTCATGACGATCTCTCGATAGCGCTTGTCCTCCAGGGTCTGCGTGAGGCCCGCGGCAAGAGCCAGCAGCGTCTTCCCGGTGCCGGCGGTGCCGAGCAGGGAAACGAAATCCAGCTCGGGATCCATGAGCAGGTTGAGAGCGAAGTTCTGCTCGCGGTTGCGCGCATGAATGCCCCACACGGTGCTTCCCGTGGCGGAGTAGTCTCGCGCCGGCTCGAGTGCCGTGCGTTGATGACCCAGGTCGCGAAATATGAGGTCGGATTCCTTGGAGCCGGACGCGAACAGGCATTGATTCGGATACCAGTGACCTGCGCGCGCCGCGTCTACTCCGATGTAGGTCCGACCGTTTTCCTGCCATAGCTCGGAGGTTGCTTCCAGGGGCTCCAGCGCGGCGGCCGGTAGCTCCGTCATTCCGTCATAGAGCAGGCTCGCATCGTCCAGGACCTTGTCGTCCAGGTAGTCCTCGGCCCGTATGCCGAGTACCCGCGCCTTGATACGCAAGTTGATATCCTTCGACACGACGACCGTGCTGGATTGCGGGCGCGTCGTCTGCAGCGCGATTGCGGTGCCCAGTATGCCGTTGTCGGGCTTGGCTGCCGAGAGAGGCGCCGGAAGCCCGTGGCTCATATCCTCGGTCTGAAAAAAGATCCGTCCCCGATCGCCGTCCGCCCCCGCGCCGGGCACGGGAAGGCCCGCGCGGATGCTGTCCTGGTCGGCCTCGTCGATGAGGTCGTCCAGAAGCCGGCTCGCGTGCCGCGCATTCCTCGCGACCTCGGACATTCCCTTCTTCGCCGCGTCCAGCTCTTCCAGGACCACCATGGGCAGGAACACGTCGTGCTCGTGGAAGCGGAACACCGCGGACGGATCGTGCATCAGCACGTTGGTGTCGAGAACGAAGAGGTGTCGATCGGATGACTTGCGCTTACGCATTTCTACTTGACCGGCGCCATCATCGCGTCGAGATTGAGATCGTCACAGAAGTCCATAAAATCTCCACGCACGGATGCGATCGCCGAATCGGCGGGTATGCCGATGGTCATGTGCAACGCGAACATGGATGCTCCGGTGTGCGGTGCGGGGTAGCAGCTCGTGTACAGATCCTCGACGTTGATGCCGCGCCGGGAGAAGAAGTTGGTCACCTCGTAGACGATGCCGGGATGGTCGATCGAGACCACCTCGACGCCGTAGGGAATCAGGTTCTCCGTTCCGACTCTCGGCTCGGAGCGCTTGCTGATGACCTTGATGTCGAGGCTCTCCTCGAGCTTCGGCAGCAGATTCTCGAGCTTGGCGATGGCGTTCCAGTGCCCGGACAGGACCAACATCATCGCGAGCTCGCTGCCGAGCACGGCCATGCGGCTGTCGCCTATGTTGCAGCCGCAATCGAGGATGGCCCGGGAAAATTCGTCTATCAGCCCCGGCCGGTCGTGGCCAACGGCCGAGATGACAAGGTGAGTATCCATGTGACTCCGGTGGGTCGGCCCCGTGCTCCGTTCCCGGTGGGCGCCAGGCTTTCCTCCGGTTCGCTTCCGATCTCCAAGCGTGAAGCCTGAATTATAACCTACTGCCCGGGGGGCATCGGCCGCCGGGCCCATTTCCGTGGGGCGGGAGGCGAATATTGCCATGCCAGGCTCGGCGAAGTAGCATAATATATTGATCCGACTGCGCGGAGGCGTGGATGTTTCAAGGCAGCATCGTGGCCATGGTGACGCCCATGAACCGCGACGGGGACGTGGACGAGTCAGCGCTCGCCGATCTCGTCGAATTTCACGTCGACAACGGCACCGACGCCATCGTCGCCGTGGGCACCACCGGCGAATCCGCCACCCTGGACCCGGAAGAGCACTGCCATGTCATCGGCCGCATCGTGGCGGCCGCCGGCGGCCGCGTGCCTGTTATCGGCGGCACCGGGGCGAACTCCACCCGCGAGGCGATTCACCTGAGCGCCATGGCGAAGGACGCCGGTGTCGACGCCTGCCTGCTGGTGACGCCCTACTACAACAAGCCCACGCAACACGGCCTGTATCTGCACTTCAAGGCCATCGCCGAGGCGGTCGACATCCCGCAGATTCTCTACAACGTACCCGGACGTACCGCCTGCGACATGCTGCCCGATGTCGTGGAAGAGTTGTCACGGATCGACAATATCGTCGGTATTAAGGAGGCGAGCGGTGCGGTCGAGCGCTTCGCTGAGCTCGTGTCCCGCTGCGGCCCCGAGTTCGATGTGCTGAGCGGCGAGGACCATCTGGCCCTGGACGGGATGGTTGCCGGGGGCCGGGGAGTGATATCGGTCACGGCGAACGTCGCGCCTGGCGCCATGCACGAGATGTGCGCGCTGGCGCTGGCCGGCGACGTGGAAGGCGCGCGCCGCGTAGACGCGAGACTCAGCGACCTTCACGCCGCAATGTTTGTCGAGTCGAATCCGATTCCGGCGAAGTGGGCACTACAGGATATGGGTTTGATCAAGGAAGGTATTCGTTTGCCGTTGACACCGCTTTCGGAGATCTACCATGAGCGCGTCCGCAGTGCGATTCAAAGTGCGGAAAGGGTGCCGGCGTAACGTCGTCGCGAGACCCGTGAGCAAACCAATTTCGAGATCGTGCCTCCTCGCTGCAGGGGCATGTGTGGTTCTCGTCCTCGCGGGCTGCAGCGGCACGGCCGACGATCTGCTCGATCCGATCCTTCCCGAGCAGGAGGCTGCCTACAAGTCCAGCAAGACGGCGCCGCCCCTGGAGGTGCCGCCGGACCTCAGCAGCGCGACCCTCAACGATTCCATGGTGGTGCCGTCTCTCGCAGGCGGCAGCGCCACCTACTCCAGCTACGCGAACGGCACTCAGGTCGCGTCCGCCGGCGTCAACGGCGTGCTGCCGAAGCTGAACGGCGTACGCGTGGAGCGGGCCGGCAGCGAGCGGTGGTTGATCGTCGATCTGCCGCCCGGTGCCGTGTGGCCGAAGACCCGGGACTTCTGGCTCTCCCAGGGCTTCCTGGTCGAGATGGAAGATCCCAGCATCGGCATCATGGAGACCGATTGGGCCGAGAAGCGCAACGCCTTCGACAGCGGGCCGGTGCAGAACTTCTTCAACAAGCTCTCCAGCGAACTGTACGGCGCGACGACCCGGGACATGTTCCGGACACGCCTCGAGCACGGCACTGTTCCGGGTACCACGGAAGTGTATGTGTCCCACCGCGGCGCGGAGTATGTCTCCACCGGCAAGGTATCCCGCTCACTCGACGCGACCGGTTCGGAGGAGGTGTACGTCTGGCAGCCGAGGCCGTCGGATCCGGAGCTCGAGGCCGAGATGCTGAACAGGCTGGTCGTCGTGTTCGGGGTACAGAAGGAGGCTGCGTCGACCCTGGTGGCCAAGGCCGCCGAGCGTCCGCCGAGGGCCTACATTGTGCGCGACGGCGAGGGCGCGAGCGCGCTCGATCTACAGGACAACTTCTCCCGCGCCTGGCGCCGCACCGGTCTCGCCCTGGACCGGGTCGGCTTCACGGTCGAGGACCGGGACCGCTCCCGTGGACTCTACTACGTGCGATACATCGACACCGACAAGGCCGAGGCAGGGGCAGACGACAGCTTCTTCTCAGCCCTCAAGTTCTGGGGTGACGACGAGAAATCGGACCAGAACGAGTATCTCGTGAGTCTCGTGGGCAAGCAGTCGACCACCCAGGTCGTCATCCTCGACACCGACGGCAAGCGCGAGCAGAGTGAGACCGCCGACCGCATCCTCGGCCTGCTCCACGAGCAGCTGAAATAGCCCCGACAAAGAGGGGCGCAGTTTTTCTCCCTTGAAAATGAGCACCGAGGAACGACTAAGGGAGGCCGTCGGCCACCAGCAGGCCGGGCGCGCGAACGATGCGCTCAGGATTTGCGAAATCATCCTGGCCGATCAGCCCGAACATATCGTCGCGCTGAACCTTGCGGGGGTCGCCCACGCACAGATAGGCAACGGCTGGCGCGCCATCGAGTTGCTGCGCAGGGCCGTGAACGCGCAGCCTGGAAACCCAGACACACACATAAACCTGGGTATCGCCCTCAGGGACGCGGGTCGTCTGGATGAGGCAGAGCGGACGCTGCGAGGGGTTCTCAGTCGCGCTCCCGATTTCACGGAGGGCCACAACGAACTCGGCATGGTACTGCGTCGGGCAGGAAAGTTCGATCAGGCAATCGTCGCCTATCGGCGCGCCCTGACCCTGGATCCGGAGTTCGCTCAGGCCCATTGCAACCTTGGCAATGCACTCCAGGAGCAGGACAAGCTCGACGAGGCGTGCAGCTCGTATCGGCGTGCGCTGGACATCGATCCGAGCCACGCAGCAATCCACCGAAGTCTGGGCAATGCCTTGCAACGCCTGGAGCGGCTCGATGACGCCATCGACAGCTACCGACGGGCCCTACAGGCTGATCCTGACTATGTCCGGGCCTACTCCGACCTTGGCGGCGCATTGGTGGAACGTGGTGACGTGGAGGAAGGTATCGAGTGTCTTCGCTGCGCCATCGCGCGTGACCCGGGAGCGGCGTATTCACAATCGAACCTGGGAATTGCGATGCACAAGCTGGGGAATCTGCACCAAGCGCGCGAGGCGTTTGATGCGTCGCTTGCGTTGGAGCCTGGTAATACTCACGCGCTGGCATTCAAAGCTATTACCCTCCACGAGCTGGGTGAACTCGAGGCCGAGCGAGAGATTGTCGATTTCGACCGCTTCGTCCGCTCCGCATCCATCCATGCTCCTGAAGGCTATTCGGGGACGGATGCGTTTAACGCGGCACTCTCCGAGTACGCGCTACGCCAGTACGAGTTGAGCCGAGACAGCGTTAGCCGCGAGGGCATTACGCCGGAACTCTTCGCCGAGGCGGAAGGTCCCGTCGCGGTGCTGAAGGCCTGCGTCCGACTCGAAGTGGAGCGTTACATTGCAGCGCTGCCAGCGGATTCCGCTAATTCGTTCGTTGCGCGAAGGCCAGGCCAATTCAAGATTATTGGCTGGGCAAACATCCTGAGTGAGAGTGCTGATATTCACATTCACCCCCATGCCTGGCTGAGCGGGGTCTACTATGCTCAAGCCCGAGATCTCTCCGGAGGCGCTCGGGACATGCCGCCCGGGGGGATCAGCTTCGGTCAACCAGACCCGCGCTTTACCTGCGCCGACGACTACGACGTCCGCACCTTTACGGCCGAAGAAGGTCGGATGCTGTTGTTCCCTTCCTATTTCTGGCACGGAATCCTGCCATTCCAGAGCTCGGAACACCGAATCAGCTACGCGTTCGACATCCTTATCAGCCGCTGACATCCATCGATCTCGTCGCGGGCGACCACAGCACACTTGCGGTCGCACTCTGTCTGTCAACGAGCCGCTGCCTTCCCGCTACTTCTTCCTGGCGTGCTTCATGAGCCGTTTGCGTCGTCGCTGCTGGCGCGGCGTAATGACGTTCCGGCGGCCCTTGTAAGGATTTTCGCCACTCTTGAAGTCGACGTGAACCGGTGTGCCGTGTAGTCGCAGGCTTTCCCTGAACATACGGGTGAGGTAGCGCCGATAGTTGCCCGGCACCTGATCCGTCTGGTTCCCGTGGATGACGATGAGCGGCGGGCTCGAGCCTCCCTGATGCGCGTAGCGGAGCTTGATACGGCGACCGCGCACGACCGGTGGCGGATTCCGCGTGAGTGCCTTTGTGAGGATCCCGTTCAGTTCCGGCGTGGTCATTTTGCGGGTCGCCGAACGCCACGCCCGATCCACGGAGGCGAACAGGCGTCTCAGCCCGGTTCCCTTTAGCGCGGACGTATAGTGCACGGTGACGTAGTCCAGAAACGCGAGTTTCCGATCGACATTGTCCCTGACAACCCATTTATCGTCCGCACTCGTACGATCCCATTTGTTGACCGCGATGGTCAGTGCGCGGCCGGCATCGAGAACCATGCCGAGGAGGCCCGCGTCCTGATCGGTGACGCCTTCCGTCGCGTCCAACACGACGATGACCACGTCGGCCGCGGCGATAGCCTGGAGGGATTTGACGACACTGAACTTCTCGATCTTCTCCGACACACGACCCCGGCGGCGGATCCCGGCGGTATCGATGAGGGTGTAGTGCCTACCGCCGAGGCGGAAGGGTACGCGCACGCTGTCCCGGGTGGTGCCCGGCGTATCGTGGGCCACGAGGCGATCCTTGCCCAACAGCTGATTGATCAGGGTCGACTTGCCCACGTTGGGTCGGCCGACGATGGCGACATCGATGCCGTCTTCATCGGTTCGCGGTGAATCGGACGATGGCGGAAGGCGTTCGCGTAACGCTTCGAGGAGCTCCGGGATGCCGCGCCGGTGGGCGGCGGACACCGCGAGGAGGGTCTCGAGGCCCAGCGCGTGAAACTCGGCCACGGCGATGTCGGCGTCGAGGCCCTCGGTCTTGTTGACCGCGAGGATGACCGGCCTTCCCGTGGCGCGCAGCCGGGCGACGATCTGCTCATCCCCCGTCGTCAGGCCCTCGCGCCCGTCCACCATGAATATGACCCCATCGGACTCCTCCACCCCATGCAGAGCCTGGGCCGAGATGGCCTGGGCCATGGAGTCCGACTCGTCGGTGAGTCCTCCCGTATCGATGACCACGAAGGCACCGGGATCTCCGCCGGTTCCGGCGATACCGTACTGGCGGTCCCTGGTGAGGCCCGGCTCGTCCGCCACGAGGGCGTCGCGGGATCGGGTCAGTACGTTGAAAAGCGTCGACTTCCCGACGTTGGGCCTGCCGACAATGGCGACTACCGGAAGCAGGACGGGTCGATCGGACTGAGTCTCCATGGTTGCATCGGGACTGCGTTCAGACCGGCGCCGAGTTCACTGGGCGATCTGCAGCGCGGCGAGCTCCCCGCCGCTGCCGTAGACGTAGACTGCGAAAGCCGTTGCCACCGGTGCCGCCACGATGCCGTCGCTGTCGACGCGCACCCGCGCCACGAACTGCCCGTCCTCCTTGCGCAACCAGTGAACGTAGCCCTCGAGATCACCCACCACCACGAACTCATCGAAGACCGCGGGCGGCGAGACCCGCCGCGCCTCGAGCTTCGATTGCCGCCACATGGACGCGCTGTTGGACCGGTCGAGCGCCCAGACGTGGCTCGCATCGTCGGTTACGTAGACGTTCCTCGGCCCGACCCCCAGCCCGGCGTGGGAGGACATGTCCCGGCGCCAGATGACGTCTCCGCTGAACAGCTCCAGCGCGGCGATCTGTCCCTGGTAGGTGACCGCGTAGACGGCGTTGTCGAGGATGATGGGATCCGCGTCGATATCCACCATGCGTTCGAGCTCCGTTCGCCCCCGGGGCACTGCTACGCGTGTCTCCCACAGGGGCTGGCCGTTACTCAGCGCGATGGCCACCACCTGTCCGTTGTCGAAGCCGGCGATGGCCGCCCCTTCGGCAAGCGCCGGGGAGCTGGTGCCGCGCAGGGTGAGCACGGGGGCGGTGCGGTCATATACCCACAGGCGCGTGCCGTCGTCGCTGCTGAGTCCGAAGAGCTTGCCATCGATGGTGCGCGTCACGGCGACGCCCCCGCCCGCCTCCGGCGAGGACAGTACCTCGCTGGACACCCGGGCGCGCCATTTGATCTCGCCGTCCTCTTCGCCGAGGGCGAGGACCTCGCCTTCGCTCGTGCCGAGCAGGACGAGACCGTCGCCGACACCGGGACCACCGGAGAGCGGGCTGTCGGTGTCCGTGTCCCAGACGGTTTCGCCGGTTCTCGCGTCGAAGGCCTGCACGCGCCCGTCGCGGGTGGCCGCGTAGACGCGATCATTGTCGATGGCCGGGCGGAGTTTGAGAAACAGTTCGCCCGCGCCGGAGCCGACGCGGCGCTGCCAGACCGTGCGCACGTTGACCGTCGGCTCGAACTCCACGAGCTCCGACGGCGGAGCGGTG
This sequence comes from uncultured Gammaproteobacteria bacterium, assembly GCA_965364645.1. Taxonomy (GTDB): domain Bacteria; phylum Pseudomonadota; class Gammaproteobacteria; order HK1; family HK1; genus JAABYT01. Next base: position 8,469 of record CBDTYP010000115.1, read on the forward strand.
TTGTCCGGGTTGTCGAACAGGTTGCCGAGCGCCGTGCATCCGCCGGCGAGAGACAGACTGGCGAGGAGGGGCAGCCCGGCGACCGTCCGCGTCAGGCGTCTCATCGGGGTTGGCCGATCTCGTCGAGCTTCATCTGCACCCTGGCGCGGGTTCCACTGGTGATGGAATCGCTGGCGAGCGCGAGCTCGTAAGCCTTCGCCGCGCCGTCCTTCTCGCCTGTCTCCAGGAGAATATCCCCGCGGATCTCTTCCACGGTCGCGGCGAAGCTCGGCGTTTTAATGGCGGCCAGGACCTCGAGCCCCTCAGCGCCCTTGCCATCGCCGAGCAGCAATCGGGCGCGGCGTATCCTGGCGACGTCTCGAATTTCCTCGCGACCGGCGCTGGCGCTCACCCAGTCGAGCAGACGCGCAGCCTCGTCGCCGTGACCTATCGCCAGGGCGCTCTTCGCCCCCATCAGCGCCGCGAGCGCCGCGTACTCGCTGTCGGGATGGTCCTGGATAATCTGATCCACCCGCAGGAGCGCTTCCTGATGATCGCCCGCCGCCGCCATGTCGGCCATGGACTGATAGACGACGGACGCCTGTTCGGCCGTGGCCTCCACCCGGGCCTGCCACGTCGTCCAACCGAACACGCCTCCGAGTCCGAGTA
>CBDTYP010000116.1:0-9115 GCA_965364645.1 uncultured Gammaproteobacteria bacterium
TCCTCAAATAGAACATAGTAATATCCGGGCGCCCAATGCCCCTCGCTCGCACCAACAACGATGTTTGCATCCATCTCGCGCAGCAGCGCGTCGACTTGGTCGACGTCATCACGTGTACGGGCACGCAAACAGATATGGTGTAGACCAACCCGTCCTTGCACGAAACGTTCTTGAGCATGCTCAGGCGCGCAAGGCTGAATGCCCACGGCTGTCCTGGCCCCGACGAAGTAGCAGAAGTTTTCGCTATCAAAGACGTTCTTCAGCCCCATCGCGGGCATCAGGCGGGAGTAAAAATCCTTGGCGAGTTCAAACTGGCTGACCGTGAGAACGACATGAGCCATGCCATTGAGATTGATCATCAGACGTTCCTTTAAAGTATCCGCGAACAGGAGTCTACTCGAGGGCCTGTAGTCTCGTCATACTTTGACGGGCGTGGCATCGGGGCGCCAGCCGCCTCGCAGCGCAGCAAATCAGTGATATTCTGCCGTTCAGATTCCTCCGCTACGTTGGCACTCCAGCCGCTCGCCGAGTTCCCGGCGAACGGCTATTCCTGGCCGCTTTCGGTCACTCGGGCCCGGAATACGGAGCCTTTCAATCAGGTAATCGCAGGTTTGAATCCTGCACGGCCCACCAGATACTCGACGAATTACGCGGACCTTTTTTACTGGCGCGCGAGAGCGCTACATCGTTCCTTGAGTTCCGGAAACCCCGCGTTTCGCTGTTGCGACTGTTTTCTCACTCTCGTGGCAAAACGTATCGGCATTTCCCTCGGCCTCCTACTCGAGCGCTGCCTCGAGACCGGATAGATAGTGGGCTGTATCTTCCTCGCCTGTATACGGACAGCGCTCGGAAAGGTATGTGAACCAGTCGTTCGGCAGCCGGGTCATCTCGACGGCGATTGATTCGATATGAGACGCGAGAATATCGCGAGCTTCGTCTACTCGTCCTATGTGCACGTACGCAGCGCTCAGCAGTTCCGGTTTGGATAACCATCGTGTGGCATGTAGATGCTTGACCGCCTCCTCGTAGTCCTTGGCGTTGAAGTGTACGCAGCCTGCCAGATACTGCAGGTAGTCCGGAGCGAACGGGTCGAGGCGAAGGGCTCTGTTGCTGAACTCGATTCCCGCCTGATGCTCGCCTGAGCACCCACTGATAAGTCCCATCCAGGCAAGGGGCCCCGACGCGTTCGGACAGAGTGTAACCGCGCGTTCGGCATGAACTCGTGCCTGTTCCAGGTCTCTCAAACGAAATAGATAGACCTCGGAGAGATACCAATGTCCAGCGTATTCGGTCTTATCGAGTTCGACCGCCGCGCGCCCATGGGTAAGCGCTGACTCCAGTGTCTCCTCGGGGGATCCGCTCCAGCACCTGCGCCAATTGAGAAGCTCGACTCCGACGAGGACCGCGTGAGCGGATCCATTCCTGGGGTCGATCTCCAGAGCCCGTTCCGCCAGCTCCGTGGCCGTCTCAATGCCAGTTTTCGTCCACTGATAGAGTAGTTGCCAGGACCTTTGCGCCAGATCATAGGCTCTGAGATCCATCGTGCGGCGGTGCGCTCGCTCGAGCTCGGCATGGTGCACTCTACTTGGAAGCGCACCCACGATCGCAGCGACTACTTCATCCTGCACGGCGAAGATGTCGTCGAGATCCCGGTCGTAACGATCTGCCCAGATCTCGCTACGACTCAGTGCGTCTACGAGCTGTACGGTGACCCGCACCCGATTTCCCGATCGCCTTACACTTCCTTCAACGATGTACTGTACGCCCAGCTGTTGGGCAATATCTCCTATGTCGTCATCCTTGCCTTTGAATCGGAAGGTCGAGTTACGTGCGATCACGAATAACTCTCGGAACCTGGAGAGCTCAGTAATGATGTCTTCAGTAATCCCGTCGCTGAAGTACTCGTGTTCGGAATCGCCGCTCATATTGGTGAATGGCAGCACGGCGATCGACGGCTTGTCGGGGAGTTCGAGCGTAGGACGGCCTGGTTCGCCGCCAGGTGGATCTTCCGGGAGGTCCGCCGTGGCGGGGGACTCTGGTGCCGGGACGGGCTCACCTGGCTTCAGCTTTGCGGCGAAGCCCCGTACCGGCTGCTCGAACCCTTTCAGAGATTGCTCCCCCAGGCTCTCGAACGCGAACGGCAGTCGTATAGGCACCGTCTCGGAGACGGACCCTTGAACGACCACGCCACCCGGACCAGCGAGTTGCTCGAGACGCTGAGCCAGGACCACGCCCGCGCCGGTGATCGTGCCGTCCGCAATCACAACCTCTCCCAGGCTGATCCCGACCCGAAGGGTGGGCCGAATATTGTCGGTCAAACTACGATTGTGGTCGGTATTCTCGATCTGGAAGGCCAGCGCTGCACAAACGGCATCGGAAGCACGCGAGAACTCGGCAACGAGTGCATCTCCTCTGATCTCGTGCGCGATTCCCCCGTAGGCCTCGGTCGCGTGCGCCAGGCGCTGGAAAGCCGCCTGAATACGCGCGTGGGCAAGGGTTTCTTCCTCTTGAACCAACGTCGTCGATCCCACGACATCGGCGTGAAGAATGACAGCGAGCTTTCGGGATGGCGAAGGTGTCATCTGGAGGACTTCGACGCTACTGGACCTGAGAAAACACCTCGGATAATCGCTCAATACCCTCTCGCGTGCATGGGGTCAATTGAACGACGAGGTGGTCGATATCAGCATCGAGGAATCGGCCGAGTTGGTCCCCAATCTCCGCAGTCGATCCTGTGATCGGCAGCTCTCCCGGATTCGGGGATTGGCCTTCCAGACAGACACCCACGGCAACATTTTTCGTCAAAGTCGCAGGGTCGCGTTCGAACTTTTCGCAGGTTCGAAGGATCGTGTCGTAGGGGGCATTGTATTCGTCGAGTCGCGAGTCTTCGGCGAGCCAGCAGTTCCAGTGATGCGCGTACTGAACGATCAGGCGCCTCATTCGTGGTCCTACCGCTATACTCCCGATGAGGATCGGTGGCCCGTCCGGCCTCACTCCCTTGGGAGAGAGCTGCGCTTCCCTGGTGCGATAGAATTCACCGTTAAAAGTCACCAGTTCTCCTTTCAGAAGGGGAGAGAGTATCTGTAACGCTTCCTCGAAATGGCCAACCCGGCGATCCCATTCGAATCCGAAGGCCTCGAACTCACTCTTCAGTGCCCCCGCTCCCACGCCCAGAATAAGTCGCCCTCCACTCAGCTCGTCCACCGTATCCGCCATGCGCGCCAATAACGCGGGATTCCGATACGCTGTGCAGGTCACGAGCGTGCCGATCTCTACCCGCGAAGTCGCCACCGCCAGTGCAGAAGTGAGTGTCCAACACTCCCAGAAGCCGAGTTTTCCCAGTTCGACGCCCTCGGTGGCAGTCATTCCCATAATAGAGAAGTAATCATCGAGATCGAGCAAGATCTGGTCGACTGTCCAGACCGAGTCGAACCCCAGCTCGTCACACAGTTTTGCCTGCGCGACGATCTCGGCTCCTCGAGCCGTTTCCCCGCCCATCGCGCCCTCCCACTGGGGTAGCACGAGACCAATCTTCTTGTTGCGGCATGGCATGGCAGTCTCCTCAGCTCGGTGCGTTCGGACCAAAGATCGTTCTCCGGTCGGCCGCGTCAATGCGCACACCGGGCTTTAGCTCATAGGTCAGTACCAGTGAGGTTCTGGGCTCCTCCCGTTCAACTCTGGTGACGCGGTGAAAGGTGTGACGGCCCAGCATGACGGTAAGGGAACCCGCGCTTACACGATGGCTCTGGACCCGTGCTGACCGACCCTCGAGCACCTCTTTGACCTCGTCGTAGCAAGGATCGCGTTCGCTTCGGAGATCCGGGACGCACTCGAAAACGCCACCAGCGGTGGGCTCTCTCAAGTTGATGATGCACGCAAACAGCGCCCTATCGAAATGCCACCCGATCTCGCATCCGGGCTTGTACATCTGCACTATCAGAGCGTTTGATGGGTCTTCGTGCAGGTAGATAGATCCGTTGCCGGTGATGTCGCCAATCAGCTGTCGCATCGGTGGCCAGCGATAGAGGTTGTCCATCTCGCTATTCAGTAACTTGTCCCGGCCGAGACAATAAGAGGTTGAATTGAGGATCTCGTACGGGAGTTCGCCTGGATAGTCATCGAAGTACGCGTTCGGCCCGTGCTCGCTGAAGTACGCGTCCGGCATCCGGCGATCTATCTCATCGTTGAATTTGTGGACTCCCGCCTCGGTCACGAAATTCGGCAGTATGACCAGCCCGGCCGCGGCCAGCTCCTGCTTCAATCGCTCGACCATGGAGCGATACTCATGGCATTTCGGCTGGTCGACAGGGTAGTCGGACAGGTTGACGAAGGTCGATCGCATCGTAGCTGGGACCCCGTTGGCGTTGCTCAGGCACTCATATAGTACTTCTCGTACCTGGGCAAATCGACTCTCCATGCTGGTGACTGAAGTTTCGATTCCTGTACGATTGACCTGGAATTCAGGCTAGATCAGAGCCGGTCGACACAAGGAGAGACAGGTGAAACGATTCATGTTGCTGCATTTCGGATTTGAGAAGCCCACCCCGGAGATCATGGGAGCCTGGGGCAAGTGGTTCGAATCCGTGGCGGATAGGACCGTCGAGCACGGAGGTTTCAGGAGCGCACGGGAGATCACGCAGAGCGGAACCAAGGACCTGCCCATGGGCATGGAATCCATCACGGGCTACTCAATCGTCAATGCCGAGAGCCTCGATGATGCAGAGAAGATCGCACAGGGAAATCCATTCGTCGCGAGTATCCGCATCTACGAGATCATGGAAAAGTAGATTCACCCATGAACGGCTCACCGATCGTCCGGGAGATCTCGGAAAGCGAGATTCGAAACTACGAATCGGATGGTATCGTCTGCCTGCGGGGGTTGTTCTCGGAGGACTGGGTTGTCTCGATGCGCGATGCGGCCGAGGAGTCCATGAAGAATCCTGGTGAGCTACACGCAGAGCTTTCCGACGCGACGGTCCCGATCTTCACACTGATGCTCGTGCCCCTCGCCCTGGGTGTCTTCTGCGGCGGACTCGCCAGAGCCAAGAGAGCTCAGGCGTCGTGACTGCTCGATTCCCGAATCTCTTCGAGCCGATTCACATTGGCGGCGTACGGCTGCGCAATCGAATCTTCTCCACCGGCCACATGACCGGCATGCTGAGCGACGGGCTCCCGAACGCGGACTTCGTCGCCTACCACGAAGCGCGGGCCGCCGGCGGCTGCTCCCTCATCATCACCGAGTCGGCGGCCGTTCATCCCACCTCGAATGCCTACAACGTCCAGCTCTTCAGAGACGACAGCATCGCCGCGCTCTCCAGGGTGGCCGATGCTGTCCATCGTCATGACTGCAGAATATTCGGACAGCTGGGGCACGGCGGCCGGGAGACCCACTCGTCCCCGGACGGAACGGCGCCGGTGGCGTTCGGGCCGTCCCAGGTGGCATCGGAGCGTTTTCATGTCGTTCCTCGCGCCATGCCCGCAGATCTCATCAACGAGATCGTTGGCGCCTTCGGCGCCGCGGCGGAGCGTTACATGAACGCCGGCTTCGACGGCGTTGAGATCATGGCGAGCCACGGGCTGCTGCTGGCGCAGTTTCTGAATCCGCGGGTCAACCAACGCACCGACGAGTACGGCGGTGACCTCGATAATCGAATGCGCCTGCTGCGCGAGGCGATTGCGAGTGTTCGCAGGCGCACGCGTGATGGGTTCGCCGTGGGGATTCGCATCTCCGGCGACGAGCTGAACTTCGGCGGCCTGGAGCCCGCCGAGGTGGTCGAGGTTTGCGCGCGCCTGGACGGCGACGGCGAGCTCGATTTCATCGACGTCATCGGCGGCTCCATGACGGGACTCGCCGGCTCCGTCCACGTCGTGCCCCCGATGAACGTGGATCCTGGATACCTCGCGCCGATGGCGGCGAAGATCAAGTCGGTGGTCGCCGTGCCTGTCCTCGTCGCGGGGCGCATCAATCAACCGCACACGGCCGAGTCGATTCTCGCCGCCGGTCAGGCGGATCTCTGTGGCATGACGCGGGCTCAGATCTGCGACCCGGAGCTCGCCAACAAGGCTGCCCGGGACGCGGTGGACGACATTCGAGCATGCATCGGCTGTAACCAGGCCTGCATCGGACACATGCAACAGGGGTTCCCCATCTCCTGCATCCAGCATCCCGAGTCGGGAAGGGAGCGGCGCTACGGGACGCTTCCACCGGCCGAGGAAGCGCTCCGCGTCCTCGTGGCCGGCGGCGGTCCCGCGGGCATGAAGGCCGCGGCGGTAGCGGCCGCGCGTGGTCATCGAGTCACCCTCTACGACGAGGAGCCCGAGCTCGGTGGTCAGGTGAAGCTCGCGCGCCTCTTGCCCGAGCGCACCGAGTTCGGCGGAATTATCACTAACCTGGAACGGGAGATGCGCGCCGCCGGGGCGCGGGTAGAGCTCGGCGTTCGGGTGGATCGGGCGCTCGTCGATGAAAGCGGGGCGGATGCGGTGATCATCGCGACCGGCGGCACACCACATGTCCCCGACCTCCTGGTCGAGGAGGGAGCCCATGTGGTGCACGCAGCCCAGCTGCTCGCGGAGCGGGCCAACGTCGGTGCGCGGGTGGTGGTGGCGGATTGGCGCTGTGACTGGGTGGGGCTCGGAATCGCCGAGCAGCTCGCCCGGGATGGGTGTCACGTTCGTCTGGCCGTGAATGGCATCGTGCCGGGACAGAGCATTCAGCAGTACGTGCGCGATCGTTGGATTGGCGAGCTGCACAGGCTGGGTGTGGAGATGATCCCCTACGCGCGGCTCGTGGGCGTGGACGAGTCCACGGTTTATCTGCAGCATACGACCAGCGGGGAGGCGATCCTCTGCGAAGGCGTCGACACCCTGGTGGCGGCGACCGGCAATGCTTCGGTCAACGTGCTGGAAAGCGAGCTGGATGGATACGAAGGTGAGGTTCACATGGCGGGGGACTGTCTCAGCCCGCGCACCTGCGAGGAAGCCGTGCTGGAAGGCCTGCAAGCGGCACTTGCCATCGGTGCGTCGCGAGACTGATCGCGCGGAAGACGAACGGCGCGCGGGCTCGACAGCCCGATCCTGGTTTCGTTTCGATGGCTTTGGGAATACATTACTTACGGTCGTGGTGCCCGGCTCATTACCGGCAGAGCCCCGGATGCGGAAACGATGATTAGCGCAGGCATAGTTGGCGGGAGCGGTTACATGGGCGGGGAAGCCCTGCGCGTGCTGATCGACCATCCACAGGTCGAGATCGCGTGGGCGACCAGTCGCCAGCCGGCCGCGATCGAGGAATTCCACCCCAATCTCTTCGGAACGGGCATCGAGCTGATTCATCCCGACGACGCGGGACCCTGCGACGTCGTCTTCATGGCGCTCCCGACCGAGGCATCCGTCGATATCGCCAGGCGTTACCTCGACGCGGATACGAAGGTCATCGATCTCGGATCGGCGTTTCGTCTGCGGGATCGCGCCACCTGGGAACGCGTGTACGGAATGACACACCCTTCCTGGCGTCTGGCCGAGCAGGCCGTGTACGGCATCAACGAGCTGCACCTCGAGGAGATCGCGCGGGCACGCCTGATCGCCAATCCCGGATGCTTCTCATCGGCGGCAATCCTGGGGCTCGCGCCGGCGGTATCCAGGGGCCTCCTGGACGCCGCAAAGCTCTCCGTCGACGGCCTGTCGGGCACCGCAGGCGCCGGCGCCGAGCTCGCGCGGGCCGCCCACCACCCGGAGATCGGTAACAATCTCATTGCCTACAATGCCGTGGGGCACCGGCACACCTTCGAGATGGAACAGGAGCTGCGCCTTCTGACCCGGTCGCCGGTGCACGTGCACTTCACTCCGGTGTACGTACCGATAACCCGCGGGATCCTGGCCATATGCCGGGGTTTTCTGAACTCGTCGGTTTCACGGCAAGATCTGCTCGATCTTTACCGGGAGTACTATGATTCACATCCCTTCGTGCAGATCTACGATATGCCGAAGGAAGATTCCGTCTCGTGGCAGTACAAGCCCTACCCCTGGGTAAGTGCGATTGCGGGCACCAACTACTGCCATATAGGACTCGATGTCGATGAAGAGCGCAACAGCGTCGTCGTGTTCAGTGCGTTGGACAGCGTAGGCAAGGGTGGCGCGCAGGTGGGCGTAGAGAACATGAACATCTTATTCGACATCGACCGCAGGTTGGGTCTGACCCGCCGCGGACTCCATCCAAACTGATGTCGGGTAAAGAGCACAAGCCGAAGTCGGACTTCGACGCGCGCGCCAGCGCCGAGATGGATCGTCACCTGGCGACACCCGAATGGACCGTGCGTGAGAAGCTCGCCCTCAGTTGTCGAATGTTGGCACGCGAGGAGCACGGCTCGGCCCTCGCCGGCCAGGTTACCGCCCGCGGGGATGATGCCGGCACCATGTGGACGGCCCGGTTCGGGCTGGGCCTCGACGAGATTCGGGCTAGCGACTTCCTTCTGGTCGACGATGACCTCAATGTTCTCGATGGAGATGGCATGCCCAATCCATCGAACCGCTTCCATCTCTGGATCTATCGCAACCGGCCCGACGTCGCGTCGATCATGCACACCCACCCGCCCTATGTGTCGGCGCTGTCGATGCTCGGCGTTCCGCTCGAGGTGTCACACATGGACACTTCCATGTTCTACGAGGATTGCGCCTTTCTCGATCGATGGCCGGGGCCGCCCATCGGTGACGAGGAGGGCGAGCTCATCTCTACCGCGCTGGGCGATAAACGGGCCATCCTGCTGGCGCATCATGGACAGCTGTGCGCGTGCGCGACGGTGGAAGAATCGGCCGTGCTCTCGCTTTTCTTCGAGCGTGCGGCACGCCTGCAGCTGCTCGCCATGTCCGCAGGGACCATCCAGGATCTCGACCCCGAGCCGGCCCGCCAGGCCCACGATTATCGGCTCAAGCCGAAACCGCTCGGCGCCACGTTTCACTACTTCGCCAGGCAGGTGTTGCGGACAGAATCCGACTGCCTCGACTAGTTTTGCTAGATCGCCCTGAGGGCATCGTGAATGATCGTCATGGCGCGATCTACTTCGTCGTCGGTCGTTGTCATCGGCGGCACGAGACGAATGACGTTGCGCAGTCCGCGCGTGCC
>CBDTYP010000117.1:0-9037 GCA_965364645.1 uncultured Gammaproteobacteria bacterium
GGTCAGCAGGAGCACTGCGACCAGGAGTACCTTGGTGCGGATACTGAATTTCAGGGCAGGGGCTCCCCGGCGGACGCTTACTGGGCGCCGGTCCAGCGGTAGCCCATGGCGTAGACCGTATCGATGCAGTCGAAATCCGGATCGATGGCCTGGAACTTCTTGCGCACCCGCTTGATATGGGAGGTGATGGTGCTGTCGTCCACGACGACGTTGGCCTCCTGCATGAGCTGGTCCCGGGTCTTCACGTGACCCGGGAATCTTACCAGCGCATGCACAATCCAGAACTCCGTCACCGTGAGCTGCATGGCGGCGCCGCTCCAGGTGGCCGACATGCGGTCGAGATCCAGCTCCAGCTGTCCCCGGGCGAGAACCTGGGCCTCGTCCCGGGGCGACTTCAAGGCGTCCACCCGCCGGAGCAGCGCCGCGACCCGGGCCAGCAGGTGGGGCAGGCTCACGGTCTTGCTCAAGTAGTCGTCCGCGCCCAGGCGCAGGCCCGATATGGTATCCAGATCGCTGTCCCTGGCCGTGAGGAAGATGATCGGCAGCCCCGTCGAGATGCCCCGCAGCTGCCGGCAGAGGTCGAATCCGCCCTCGACCTCGTCGCCGAGACCCACGTCGACGATGGCGAGATCCGGCAGACGCTCCTCGAAGGCCTCCAGGGCCCGGGGACGGTCCTCGTAGGTGAGGACGTCGTAGCCCTGGCGCCGGAACGCGACCGCATAGTTCTCGCGGATGGCGTCCTCGTCCTCGACGATGGCAATTTTTCTACCCATGTCACGCTCTCTCCCGGTTGCCCGGCCCGTCCCCTCAAGGAAGCCGGAAATCGGACGTACTATTAATTACCTTCGACTAAATCTACTGCAAACCACAGACACTGAAAGGCCGACGCACCGAATTCCATGATTTCGCCACAATTGCACCCGGATTCCTCCACCTCCTGCCCGCCCGCGCCCCTGGACGGTCCCTTGAATGTCAGCATCGACCCGTCCACACCACCCCCGGAGGAGCCGCGCCTGGCGGTGGTCATGGGAGCCGACATGGAAACGCGAAACACTACCGACGCCGTGGTAAACGGGCTCTGGCACACCCTCCTGGGCAGCCTGGTGGCCGGTCTCGGCGTGTCCACGGTCCTCGGCGTGCTGGTGCTGCTCCTCAGCCAGATAGGCTGACACCTCCTCACCCGGATTGCTCCCGGCCGTCGCCCATGGGCGGGACCGCGGCTGTACCGCGCCCGGTCCCCGAGGCATCATGCCGCCATGGAAGTCGGCGACATACGGGCCGCCCACGGCGCCGGCCCTGACTGGCGCGGGGTGGCGGACGCCTGTCTCGCGGACCTGAGGGCGGGTTCCACGCCGGCTGCCCGGGCCAACCTGGGCTTCGTGTACGCCACTGATCCTTTCGCCCCCCACCTCGCGGACATCGTTGCCTATTTACGGGACGCGACAGGCATCGCCCACTGGGTCGGCAGCGTCGGCCTGGGCATCTGCGCGACCGGGACCGAGTACTTCGGCCAGCCCGCGCTATGCCTGCTCACCGGCGCGTTCCCCGACGACACCTTCCGCGTCATCCCGGGCCTCGTCGAGGACCTGGGGGCCTTCGAGGGGGACTGCGGGGCGTGGTGTGACGACACCGGGGCCCGTTTCGCCATGGTGCACGGGGACCCTCGCAACGCCGCGACCGAGGCGCTGGTGCGGGCGCTCTGGGAGCGCATGGATGGCGGGTTCCTCGTCGGCGGGCTCACGAGCTCCCGCGGGGCCCATCCACAGCTGGCGGACGGCGTCACCAGCGGCGGCATCTCGGGGGTGCTGTTCGCGCCCCAGGTTCGTGTCGTCACCCGGCTGACCCAGGGCTGTGCGCCCCTGGGGCCCCGCCACGAAATCACCGCCTGCCAGGGAAACGTGCTGATGGAGCTCGACGGCCGGCCGGCGTTGGATGTCTTCTACGCCGATGTCGGCGAAGCCCTGGCAGGGGATCCGGGTCGACTGGGATCCACCGTATTCGCAGGGCTGCCGGTGAAGGGCTCCGACACCGGCGACTACCTGGTGCGCAACCTGGTGGGCATCGACGAGGAGAACCGCTTGTTGGCCATCGCCGAATCGGTGCAGCCGGGGGATGCGCTCATGTTCTGCCGTCGGGACCGGCGCGCCGCCGAGCAGGACATGGGGCGCATGCTCGAAGAGATCGCCGCCGCCCTGGACGGACCACCCGTCGGCGGCGTCTACTACAGCTGCCTCGCCCGCGGTCCGAATCTGCTCGGCGCCGATTCCGCGGAGCTCAAGCTCATCGAAGACGCGCTCGGCCCATTTCCCCTGGTGGGGTTCTTCGGCAACGGGGAGATCTCCCACAATCGCCTCTACGGGTACACGGGGGTGCTCACCCTCTTCGTGTAGTCCGCCGCGGCCGCGTATCAGCTATCGGAGGTATCGAGCTCCGACTTGTCCGCCTCCACCCGCGCGTAGGCCGAATGGTTGTGGATGGACTCGAAGTTCTCGGACTCGACGACGTAGGCGAGAATACGGTCGTCGTCGTTCAGACGCTGGGCCACGTCCCGGACCATGTCTTCCACGAATTTCGGATTGTCGTAGGCGCGTTCCGTGACGTATTTCTCGTCGGGCCGCTTGAGGAGCCCGTAGAGCTCGCAGGACGCCTCCGATTCGGCGATGTCGATGAGCTCCTCGATCCAGACGAAGGCCTCGGTCTTCGCCTCGACGGTGACGTGGGAGCGCTGGTTGTGTGCGCCGTAATCGGAGATCGCCTTCGAGCAGGGGCACAGGCTCGTCACGGGCACCACCACCTTGACGAACATGGACACGCCGTCGCTCTCGACCGTGCCCGTGAGCGTGACCTGGTAGTCCATGATGCTCTGCACGCCGCTTACCGGGGCGGCCTTCTTCACGAAGTAGGGGAAACTCATCTGGATGTAGCCGGACTCCGCCTCCAGGAGCGCCGTCATCTCCTTCAGCATCACGCGAAACGAGTCCACGGTAATCTCGTACTCGTGATCCTCCAGCACTTCCACGAAGCGCGACATGTGCGTGCCTTTGAAGTCCTGGGGAAGCGTGACGAACATGTCGAAGTTGGCGATAGTGTGCTGCTCGCCGCCGGATCGGTCCCGGACCCTTACCGGGTGGCGGATCCCCTTGATCCCCACCTTGTCGATGGGAATGCGCCTCGTATCCGCCCGCGCCTGCACGTCCTCGATGGTACGCGACTCGCCCGCGCCTGCCGCTTCGGCAATGTCGGCCACCACTCCGGTGGGTCGATTCATGAGCCCTTCGTCCTCAGGTCATACGTAGCGAATCATAGTACCCGCTATTGCCGGGATCGCGCCAGAAGCCCGGCGCCGGGAGGGTATCAGTGGGGGCGGTTCACGATGAACGCCGACAGCCCCCGCAGGGCGTCGGCCCGCTCATCGAACGCCGCGAGCTCCTCGATGGCCTGCTCGTGGAGCTGCTCGGCCTTCTGCTTGGCCGCGTCGAGCCCCAGCAGCGACGGGTAGGTGGGTTTGTTCAGCGCGATGTCGGCGCCCTGGGCCTTGCCGAGTGTCTCGGTGTCGGCTTCCACGTCGAGGATGTCGTCGCGCACCTGGAAGGCGAGCCCGATGCAGGCGGCGTAGGCATCGAGACGCGTGAGCGCCGCCTCGCTGACCTCCGGGTTGCCGAGTGCGCCGAGACGCACGCTGGCGCGTATCAGGGCGCCGGTCTTGTGCCGGTGCATGTTCTCCAGCGCTTCCAGCGTCAGAGTCTTGCCCACCGCGGCCAGGTCAATGGCCTGTCCTCCGGCCATGCCGAGGGAGCCGCTGGCATGGGCGAGGGTCGCGACCATCTCCATGCCGCGCGTCGCCCCGGCCGCGCCGTCGGCCAGAATCTGAAATGCCATGGTCTGCAACGCATCCCCGGCGAGCAGGGCATTGGCCTCGCCGAAGGCCCGGTGACAGGTGGGTTTGCCCCGGCGGAGATCATCGTCGTCCATGGCCGGCAGGTCGTCGTGGACCAGGGAGTAGGCGTGGATGAGCTCGATGGCGCAGGCCGGTGCGTCCAGGTGATCCGGGTTTGCACCCACCGCTTCGCCGGTCCCGTAAACGAGGGTCGCGCGCACGCGCTTGCCGCCGTTCAACACCGCGTAGCGCATGGCCTCGTGAAGCTGGGCAGGCTCCCGGTCGGCCGCGATCAGACAGGCCTCGAGGGCGGCGTTGGCGCGCGTGCGATACGCGCCGAGGTCGATGTCGTAAGTGGCGATGGTATCGGCCTGCATGGTGTCAGTGCTGAATGCGTCGACCCGGGGGCGGGTCAGTCGTCATCGGGTTCAAAGCTGCGGGTCTCGGCCTCGCCGTCTTTCTCGCTCAGGATGCGGATGCGTTGCTCCGCGGCGTCCAGGGATTTCTGGCAGGCGCGGCTCAGCTCGATGCCGCGCTCGTAGGTCTTCAGGGATTCCTCGAGGCTCAGATCCCCTTCTTCCATACGTTCGACGAGACCCTCGAGCTCCTCGAGGGAGGCTTCGAAACCGACGCCCTGCTTCTTGCGTGCCACCGTGCCCCCCGTTGCGAGGCCGCTAAGCTACCCCAGGTCCCCAAGGTGGTCAATTGACGCCGCAGCGCGAGGAATTGACCTCCGCGGTTGACACTGTACAAGGTGAGGATATACATTCCTGGCAGTTTTTAGACTAAGTCTAAGCAACGTCCGGGCGCGTTTCGACGGCCCGTGGGCATCACCGTCACTCGAAAATGGAGTCACCCGATGGATCTCAAAGGCAGCAAGACCGAACAGAATCTGAAGGACGCGTTCGCAGGCGAGTCCCAGGCGAATCGCCGCTACCTCTACTTCGCGAGCAAGGCCGACGTGGAAGGCTACAACGACGTCTCCGCCGTCTTCCGCAGCACCGCCGAAGGTGAGACCGGCCATGCTCACGGCCACCTCGAGTATCTCGAGGCCGTCGGCGACCCCGCCACCGGTCTGCCCATCGGCAGCACCGGCAACAATCTCAAGGCCGCCATCGCCGGCGAGACCCACGAGTACACGGACATGTACCCGGGCATGGCCAAGTCCGCCCGCGACGAGGGTTTCGACGAGATCGCCGACTGGTTCGAGACCCTGGCCAAGGCCGAGCGTTCCCACGCCAACCGCTTCCAGAAGGCCCTGGACGGACTCGACGGCTGATCAAGCTCCGGGGGCGGCCCGCCGCTGACGGTGCCGCCCCCGCCTGAACCATGTCGGAAGAAACCAGACAAGTGCCCCGGGAGGGCAGTCTGGACGCGCCCGGGCGTCATCCGCTCGACTGGCGCGCGCCGGACTTCTACGACGAGGGGTCGTTGTTCGCCGAGCTCGAGCGGGTGTTCGACATCTGCCACGGTTGCAGGCGTTGCTTCAATCTCTGTGACGCGTTCCCGACGTTGTTCGACCTCATCGATGAATCCACATCCATGGAGCTCGATGGCGTCGCAAAGGACGATTTCTGGCGTGTCGTCGAGAACTGCTATCTCTGCGACATGTGCTTCATGACCAAATGTCCCTACGTTCCTCCCCACGAGTGGAACGTGGACTTCCCCCATCTCATGCTGCGGGCGAAGGCGGTGGCGAACCGCAAGGGGATGGTGCGCGCGCGGGATCGCATCCTCACGTCCACCGACACGGTGGGCGGGCTCGCGAGCATTCCGGTGGCGGCGCCGGTGGTCAACACCGCTAACAGGATGCGCCCGGCGCGGGTGGTGCTGGAGAAGACCCTCGGCGTCGACCGGCGCGCACGTCTGCCCGAGTATCACAGCGATACGCTTCGCAAGCGTCTCCGGGGCCGTGACGGCGGTCTCGAGGAGTGGGAGGCGACCGACGACACGCGGGGCAGGGTGGTCCTGTTCGGGACCTGCTACGGCAACTACAACGAGCCCTCCCTCGGCGAGGATCTGATCGCGGTCTTCGAGCACAACCGGATCCCCGTGGAGTTCTACGACGACGCGGTCTGCTGCGGCATGCCGAAGCTCGAGCTCGGCGACCTGGAGGCCGTGGATCGGGCCCGGGCACACAACATCCCGCGGCTCGTCAATTTCGTCGAGCAGGGATTCGACATCGTCGCGCCCATCCCGTCCTGCGTCCTCATGTTCAAGCAGGAGCTGCCGCTCATGTTTCCCGACGACGCCGACGTCGCCCGGGTGCGGGACGCGATCTTCGATCCCTTCGAGTACCTGATGCTGCGTCACCGCGCGGGGAAGCTGCGGACGGACTTCAAGGTGCCGCTGGGCAAGGTCGCCTATCACGTGGCGTGCCACCAGCGGGTGCAGAACATCGGCCTGAAGACGAAGGAGGTGCTGGAGCTCGCGCCGGACACGGAGGTCGTCGCCATCGAGCGCTGCTCCGGTCACGACGGCACCTACGCGGTGAAGAAGGAGTTTTACGACACGGCCATGAAGCTCGTGCGGCCCGTGGCAAAGAGGGTCACCGAGGCCAACGCTGACCACTACACGAGCGACTGCGCGATGGCCGCACGCCACATCGAGCACTCCCTGGACGACGGTTCCAGCGCGGTGCAGCCCCTCGCGCTCCTGCGCAAGGCCTACGGAATCGAGCCCTCGTGAAGCCGCTCGCCCGTGACGACCTTTTCAGCCTGGAAGAGTACGCCGAGCGGCGACCGCAGCTTCGCGCGGAGGTGCTCGCGCACAAGAAGAACCGCCAGGTCGCCGTCGGCCCGAACGCGACCCTCTCGTTCGAAGATCGGCGCACGATCCAGTACCAGGTGCAGGAAATGCTGCGCATCGAACGCATCTTCGAGGCGGACGGCATCGAGGACGAGCTCGGCGCCTACAATCCGTTGATCCCTGACGGCAGCAATTTCAAGGCCACCTTCATGCTGGAGTTCACCGACGTCGACGAACGCCGGGAGGCGCTGCAGGCCCTGCACGGCATCGAGGACCGCGTCTGGTTGTCCGCAGGAGGCGGCGAACGCATCTTCGCGGTGGCCGATGAGGATCTCGAGCGCGCCACCGAAGAGAAGACATCCGCGGTGCACTTCCTGCGCTTCGAGCTCGACGAAGCCACCCTCCAGGCGCTGAAGTCCGGCGCGCCCATGGCCATCGGTATCGATCACGATCACTACCGCCACGAGGTGGATCCACTGGCCGAGGCGGTGCGCGACGCGTTGGTGGCGGACCTTGACTGAGAAACTACCTTCGATATATCTCTTAACTATCGGATAATGCGAGAATTATTTCGAAGTTTAAAGTGCTGTCTTCACTCCGTTCCGGGGGTGAAATTCATGGACGGGGTGGTTCACTGAGACCCGAAGCGGGTTACACTTCGGGGTCAATGGATGCCCCGCCACGCTTCCCGTTTCTCCGCAGTCCCACGCCACGATTCCGCCTGGCGCTTGCCGCGGCCTTGCTCATGAGTATTTCCGTCGCCGGCGCCCGGGACGATGCGGACAACCCCAACAGACCCACGGATCTGACGCCCGCCGAGCGCGGCGTGCTGAAGGATCCGGAGTTCACCGTAGAGGAGCAGCTGGAGCCCCTGCCGGCCTTTCCCCGGGCCGCGGATCTGCTGCCGGTGCGTGGCGACACGGGAGATCTGGAGTACAACTACTACATCGACGTCAACTCGGTGAAGCTGACAACCGACGAGGTGCTCCACTATACGATCGTCATCCAGTCCCCCAGCGGCTCGAGCAACATCATCTTCGAGGGGATCCGCTGTGCGACCAAGGAGGTCAAGACCTATGCCTTCGGCACCAGGGACGGGCGTTTCGCGCGCATGAAGAATCCCGAGTGGACATACACCTACACCCGGGGCCCGCTGGGTTACCGGACGATGCTGGTGGAGCTGTACGTCTGTGACGAGAATGGCTGGGCGATGGATGCCGATACCGTCCTCGAGCGCATGGTCAAGCACGATCCCCGCCGATCCCGGGTGGCGCCGAAGGAAGCTCCCTCCAGTGATTGACCCATGAGCCCGGGCTACGACGCCTCCGACATCGAAGTACTGACGGGCCTCGAGCCGGTGCGCAAGCGCCCCGGCATGTATACCGATACGGCCCGGCCCAACCACCTGGCTCTCGAGGTCATCGACAACGGCGTCGACGAGGCTATCGCCGGCTTCGCCAGCAAGCTCGACGTCACGCTGCACAAGGACGGGTCGTTGAGCGTTACCGACGACGGCCGCGGCATGCCGGTGGACATCCACCCGAAAGAGAAGATCTCCGGCGTGGAGCTCATCCTGACGCGCCTGCACGCCGGCGGGAAGTTCTCCGACAAGAACTACCGGTTTTCCGGTGGTCTGCACGGTGTCGGCGTATCGGTGGTCAACGCCCTGTCGAAGAACCTCGAGATATGGATCAAACGCGGCGGTCAGGAATACAACATGGCCTTCGCCGGCGGCAAGAAGAAGAGCAACCTCGAGGCCGTCGGAAGCGTCGGGAAGCGAAACACCGGCACCACCATTCGTTTCTGGCCGAACCCGCGTTACTTCGACTCGGCGAAGATCTCGGTGCCGAGACTCAAGCACGCGCTACGTGCCAAGGCGGTGCTGTGTCCCGGGCTCAAGGTGCGTTTCGAAGACGAGGCGAGTGGCGAGGTCGAGGAGTGGTTCTACGAGGACGGCCTCGCGGACTATCTGCTGGACGCCCTGGAGGGCATCGAGCGCATACCCGAGGAGCCCTTCATGGGCAGCTTCGAGGGAAACACCGAGGCTGCCGACTGGGCGGCGGTATGGCTTCCGGAGGGCGGCGAAGGGCCCCAGGAGAGCTACGTCAACCTGATACCCACGACCCAGGGCGGAACCCACGTGAACGGTTTCCGGGCGGGGCTGCTGGAAGCGCTGCGCGAGTACTGCGAGTTCCGTAATCTCCTGCCCAGGGGCGTGAAGCTCACCCCCGACGACGTGTGGGAGCGGCTCTGCTTCGTGCTGTCGGTGAAGGTGACCGATCCGCAGTTCACGGGACAGACCAAGGATCGGCTGTCTTCGCGGGAGTCCGCCGCCTTCGTCTCCGGCGTCACCAAGGACGCGTTCAGCCTGTGGCTCAACCAGCATCACGAGTCCGGCGATCGCATCGCGGA
>CBDTYP010000118.1:0-8933 GCA_965364645.1 uncultured Gammaproteobacteria bacterium
CCGCGGGTCTTCATGAGGTGTCTGACGCCGGCCTTGCAGACGCGGTACAGCGACGAGAGATCGGTACTCAGCACGGCCTCCCACTCCTCTTCGCTCATGCGCGCGAGGAGGTTGTCCCGGGTGATGCCCGCGTTGTTGACCAGCGTGGTGGGGTTTCGCGACTCCTCGCCGAGGCGCGCGAACAGAGCGCTGACCGACTCGCCGTCGGCGACGTCCAGCGCCGCGCCGAATCCCTCGATGTCCGCCGCGCCGAGGGCCTCGCTGATGCGTTCGGCGCCCTCCTCGGTGGTAGCCGTGCCGATCACGAAGGCACCCCGCGTGCCGAGCGCCCGGGCGATCGCCATGCCGATTCCACGGCTCGCGCCGGTGACGAGAGCAACCTCACCTTCGAGTGTCATGTCAGTTCCTCGCGTTCAGACAACGCCTTGTCGAGACTCGCGCTGTCGTGCACGGCCATGGTCTTGAGGCTTCGATCGATGCGCTTGTTGAGCCCCGTCAGCACGCGCCCGGGTCCGGGCTCGACGAGGACGGACGCGCCCCGTGCACCGAGCGCGGCGACGGCCTCCCCCCAGCGCACCGGCATCACGAGCTGCCCCGCCAGGGCGTCCCGAATCCCGTCGCCGTCGTCGTGGGAGTCGTTGTCCGCATTGTGCACGACCGGGAAGGCCGGCTTGTTCACGGCGGTCTCCGCAAGCTTCGCCACCAGCCGCTGCCTGGCGGGCGCCATCAGCTCGCAGTGCACCGGCACGCTCATCGGAAGCTTGATGGCCTTCCTCGCACCGGCCTCGTCGGCACGGACAATCGCGGTCTCGACGGCACCGGCGTGTCCGGCGATGACGACCTGACCCGGGGAGTTGAAGTTCACCGCCGAGACGATGCTCCCCTCCTCGCGATTGGTGACCTCCGCGCAGAGCTCGACTACCTGTTCATCGTCCAGTCCCAACAGCGCGGCGATCGCCCCCTCGCCTTCGGGCACCGCATCCTGCATGAAACGTCCGCGGGCGGCCACGAGACCCACCGCGTCGGCGAAGTCCAGGCTGCCTGCGCGCACGAGCGCGGAGTACTCGCCGAGGCTGTGCCCCGCCGCGAGCGCCGGGGCCGGTCCTCCCGCCGCCTCCCACACCCTGGCCACCGCGACCCCGGCCGCGAGCATGGCGGGCTGGGTCTGCTCGGTGGCGTTCAGCCGCGCCTCCGGGCCCTCCTGGGCGAGCTTCCAGAGATCGTAGCCGAGGACCTCGGAGGCCTCCCCGAAGGTCTCCTCCACGAGCGGGTAGCTGCCGGCCAGATCCGCCAGCATGCCGATGGACTGGGAACCCTGCCCCGGAAATGTGAATGCGAGTGTCATGGGAGTCGTCAGTACTTGATCAACGCGGAGCCCCAGGTGAACCCGCCACCGAAGGCTTCCAGCAGAATATTATCGCCACGCTTGACGCGCCCGTCGCGCACCGCGACGTCGAGGGCGAGGGGCACCGATGCCGCGGAGGTGTTGCCGTGCTCGGCCACCGTGATCACCACGCGGTCCGCTGGGATGTCGAGCTTGCGGGCCGTGGCCTCGATGATGCGGATATTGGCCTGATGGGGGATCAGCCAGTCGATGTCCGATGGCTGCATGTCGTTGGCGTCCAGCGCTTCCGACACGATGCGCCTGAGCGTGCGCACGGCGATCTTGAACACCTCGTTGCCGCGCATCTTCGTGTAGGCGTTGCCATCGGAAATGACGCCGGCTCCCCGGGGCACGCCGCCCTCCACGTAGAGCAGATCCTCGTAGCGGCCGTCGGCGTGCAGGTGGGTCGAATAAATCCCCGGCGCGTCGCTCGCCTCCAGCACGACGGCGCCGCCGCCGTCGCCGAACAGGATGCAGGTCTGGCGATCGGACCAATCGAGCAACCGGGAGTGGGTGTCAGCGCCGACTACCAGGGCGCGTTTCACGTCGCCCGTGCGGATGAACCTGTCGGCCACGCCGAGCGCGTAGATGAACCCGGTGCAGACCGCCTGCACGTCGAAGGCGGTGCAGCCGTTCGCGCCGAGGCGCGCCTGGAGTCGGCACGCGGTGGCGGGGTAGATCTTGTCCGGGGTCGTCGTGCCGACAACGATGAGGTCGAGGTCCGCCGGATCCATCTCCGCGGTCTCGAGCGCCGCTCGGGCCGCGCGCTCGGCCAGATCGCAGGTGGATTCGTCGTCCGCGACGATGTGACGCTGGGCGATGCCGGTGCGCTCTCGGATCCACTCGTCGGTGGTATCCACCATGCTCTCCAGCTCGGCATTGGTCATGACGCGCTCCGGGAGGTAACTCCCGGTAGAGACGACTCTGGAGTAGATCACACAGCCTCCGCCTGGGAGAGTACCGACTCCAGATGTTGGCTGATGCGTTCCGGGACGTTCTTGCGGATCTCGGCGATAGCCTCGTCGATGGCGCGCGCGAACGCCACTACGTCGGCGCCGCCGTGGCTCTTGATGACGATGCCGCGCAGCCCGACGAAGCTGGCGCCGTTGTACTCCCGCGGATCGATCCGCAGGCGAAGCGCGCGCAGCACCGGGAGCGCGACTAAGCCCATCACGCGGCTCCAGACGCCGCGCTGGAACTCCTCGCGGATGAAGTGCCCGATCATGGAGGCGACACCCTCACCGGATTTGAGCGCCACGTTGCCGACGAATCCGTCGCAGACGACGATGTTGGCGGTGCCCCGGAAGATGTCGTCGCCTTCCACGAACCCCACGTAGTGGATGTCGCTCGCGGCCAGGAGCTGCGCGGCCCGCTTGACCGCGTCGCTTCCCTTCATCTCTTCCTGGCCGATATTCAAAAGCCCCACCGTCGGCCGCGGAATGTTGTCCACCGCGCTCACGAGCACCGAGCCCATCACCGCGAACTGGAACAGCTGCTGCGGGCTCGAATCCACATTCGCGCCGAGGTCGAGAACGTGTGTATGCCCATGGATCGATGGCATCGTGCCGATGATGGCCGGTCGATCGATCCCCGGGAGCGTCTTCAGCACGAAGCGTGCCGTGGCCATGAGCGCGCCCGTGTTGCCGGCGCTTACGCAGGCGTGGGCCTCACCGCGCTTGACCAGATCGATGGCCACGCGCATGGAAGAGTCCTTCTTCGTTCTGAGGGCCTGGGAAGGCAGCTCGTCCATGCGCACCTGCTGGGACGCGTGGACGATGGCGATCCGCTCCGCGTCGGGAGATCCGTGACGCGCGATCTCTTGTTCGAGGACGGCCTTGTCGCCGACCATGGTCAACCGCAGCTCCGGTTGCTCGGCCAGTACTCTAAATGCCGCCGGCACAACCACGGACGGACCGTGGTCGCCACCCATCGCGTCGAGGGCGACGGTGAGACTCAACGCCTACTCGTCCTTGGCGGGGACTACCTTGCGCCCACGGTAGAATCCGTCGGCGCTGACGTGGTGCCGTCTGTGGGTCTCACCGCTGGTGGGCTCGATGGACAGGGTCGGTGACGCCAGCGCATCGTGCGCGCGCCGCATGTCCCGGCGGGACTTGGATTTACGTCTTTGTTGAACGGCCATGGGTACTCCTGACAACGCCTCGAGGGACTGCCCCATCGCTGCCGGGCGCATTGTAGCGTGATCCGGCTCTGTTCACGATGCGGGGACCGGGCTCTCGGAGCTCGGTCAGGGCTGTTTTCGAGGCTTTAGTGATTCCAGTGCTGAAAAAGGGTTGTCCTCGCCGGACTCTCCGGCTGTGTGGCTATCCTCGACCTCCTCCTCCGCATCCGCCCCCGGGGGCATTTCGCAGGCGCCCGGTGGATGCCGGGAGAAGTTCGGCATGGCCAGAATAAGCTCATCCTCAATGAGGCCTGACAGCGCAATCGGCTCGTCGCCGATCAGCAGCGGGTCATAGGCGGCATCCAGGGCCGCGGCCTGCGCGTCGTCACGCACCAGCGCGAGGTTTACCTCCCGCTCGACGGCGATCTCCATGGGCTCGAGACAGCGCTGACAGACCACCGCGAGCCGCGCATCGATACGGCCGGAGACCTGTGCCTGGCCGCCGTCGTCGCGGCCGAAGTGGAGCGTCACGCGCGCCTCCCCGGCTTCTCCATGGAGCATGCCACTCAGCCGGGGCATCCGCTCCGTCGAGACGCTTCCGGACAACGACGCGCCGTGCTCGGCGAGTCGCAGCGGCTGGATACGCTCCGGCAGGGCCCTCGACATAAGCGGCGAATAGTAATGACTGCCCGCACAGTGTGTCAAAGCCCGGCGCCCGGGCTTCTTTCGGAAGAGCCGCTGGGGTAGCCTGCGGCAGCGTCCCTGTAGGAGCGAGCTTGCTCGCGAATGCTGGCCTGTTCGCGAGCAAGCTCGCTCCTACAGCCGATTTTCCGCTGCATTGCCGAGGGTCCATGACTTCGATATTGCTCGCTTCCACTTCTCCCTACCGGCGGGAGCTGCTGGCGCGGCTGGGGGTGCCGTTCGAGGTGGCGGATCCGCGAGTCGACGAGACGCCCCGCCCCGGGGAGTCGGCGCCCGAGCTGGTGGCACGGTTGGCGGAGGCCAAGGCCCGTGCCGGCGCGGCGGATCTGGGCGTGGACGCGGCATCCACGTTGGTCATCGGCGCCGACCAGGTGGCCGTGCTCGACGGCGATATCCTCGGTAAGCCCGGAAACGCGGAAGCCAACCGGAGGCAGCTGGAGCGAGCCGCGGGCCGCCGCGTGCTGTTTCATACGGGGATGTGTCTCCTGGTGGCGGGCAGCGGGCGGGCGCGGGTCGAGGTGGTGCCCTTCACCGTCGAGTTCCGCCCGCTCAGCCGGGAGCAGATTGCGGCCTATGTGGCGCGGGAGAAGGCCTTCGACTGCGCCGGCGGGTTCCGTTGCGAGGGACTCGGCAGCGCGCTCTTCGAGCGCATGGAGGGCAGCGATCCGAGTGCGCTCGTGGGCCTCCCGCTGCTGCGGCTCACCGCGATGCTGGCCGACGAGGGCGTGGATGTCTTAGTGCAGGCGTGAGCCGTCCAGCCCCAGCGCGCCGATCAGGCCATCCGCCGCCGCGGAGCCGAAGCGTTTCGCGAGCTGCTCGAGGTAGGAGCGCCCCCGTGTGAAATCCACGATTTGTTCGGCGCCGATGACTTCCCGGGCCACGTAGGAGCTGCTTCCGAGCGCGTCCACCAGCCCGAGCTCGACGCTCTTCTCGCCGGTCCACATGAGGCCGCTGAAGATCTCTTCGTTGCCGGACAACCGGTCGCCGCGCCCCTCTTTCACCGCATCGATGAACTGCTGGTGGATCTCACCGAGCATGCTCTGCACGTGTTCCACCTCGACGGGCTTCACCGGGGAGAATGGATCGAGAAAGCCCTTCTGGCTGCCGGCAGTCATCAGGCGACGCTCCACGCCGATCTTCTTCATCGCGTCCACGAAGCCGAACCCGTTCATCAGGACGCCGATGGAGCCGACGATGCTCGACTCGTTGGCGTAGATCTTGTCGGCGGCAGCGGCGATGTAGTACCCCCCCGAGGCACCGACGTCGGCGATAACCGCGTACAGGGGGATGTCGGGGAACTCCCCCCTGAGTCGCGTCATCTCGTTGTTGATGTACGCGGCCTGCACGGGGCTACCACCGGGACTGTTGATGCGCAGGATTACGCCGCGGGTCTGATCGTTCTCGAAGGCCGCCTGCAGCCCGGAAACGATCAGGTCCGCACTCGCGTCGGAGCCGTCGGCAATGACGCCGCGCACGTCGACGAGCGCCGTGTGGGGCTCGTCCTCCTCAGACTCGAACCAGTCTCCCGGCAGGTACACCAGCAGCAGCACCACGAGGTAGGCCAGCAGGCCGAACCTGAATGCCATGTTCCAACGCCGCGCGCGGCGCTGCTCGGCCAGGGACGCGAACGCCAGACGGTTCAGGAGATCCCGCTGCCAGCGACCCTCGTCCTCGGCGGAAGGCGCCGGGGGTTCCGGTGGCTCCGATGATTGAGGTGGGGGCGGCGGCGCAGGCGCGGGCTGGTCGGTATCGGACATGGGGAGCTCTTCGGTGAATCAGTTGGGGGCTCGACGGGACAGCCAGGCCGGTAGCTCGGCGATGGAGTCGAGAAGGGCCAGAGGATCAAATTCTAGCAAACGCTGTCGGTCGTGCACCCCGGTGGCGACGGCGATAGCGGCGACTCCGGCGCTCCTCGCCATCTCCATGTCGAAGGCCGTGTCGCCGATCATGAGGGTCTCGGTTTCGGGCACATCCGTCTCTTCCATGATCTCCTCGAGCATCCGAGGGTGGGGTTTCGAGGGTGCGTCGTCGGCGCAGCGCGTGGCGGCGAAGAGCGTTTCCAGACCGTGGATGGCCATGTCCCTGTCGAGGCCCCGCCGGCCCTTGCCGGTCGCGACGGCGAGCAGGTAGCGCTGTTCGGCGAAGCCGCGCAGCGCGCTGGCGGCGCCGGGGAAGAGCGGCACCGGCGTGGCCGTGTTGCGCAGGTAGTACTCCCGGTAGCAGGCGATGAAGCGGCCCTCCTGGTCCACGGGCACCTCCGGGAACAGGGCCTGGAAGGCCTCGCGCATGGCGAGGCCGATGATGCCCCGGATCTGCTCGTGGCTGCGCTCGGGCAGGCTCAACATCTCGATGGCGGCCAGCGCGGACGCCACGATGCGCTGCTCGGAGTCCGCCAGGGTCCCGTCCCAGTCGAAAACCAGGAGACGATAGGGCGAGTGAGCGCGGTCCGCCGCCACGACCTCAGCCGCCGCCGTCCAGGCCGAGGCCTGCGAGCGCCTGCTCGAGCTCCCGGGGGAGGCTCGCACGGACGATCATGGGCGCCTGGTCCGCGGGGTTCTCGAAGGCGAGGCTGGCGGCATGGAGGAAGAGCCGGCGCAGACCCAGCCCGCGCATGGTGCGATTGAAATCGCGGTCGCCGTACTTGGTATCCCCCGCCACCGGGTGGCCGATGGATGCCGCGTGCACTCGGATCTGGTGGGTGCGTCCGGTGAAGGGCCGCGCCTCCAGAAGGCTCGCGGTCGCGGCGCTTCCCCGGGGCAGGAACCGTGTCCGGCCGGCCTTACCCGACGCATCGACCCGCACCAGGCGTTCGCCGGATTTGAGGACGTTCCTGCGCAGACCCGCGTCCACATCCCGGGCCCCGCCCCGCCACGCTCCCTGGACCAGCACGAGATAACGCTTGTCGATCCTGCCTTCGCGAAAGGCTCCGTGCAGGGCAGTCAGCGCGGACCGGCGCTTCGCGATCATCAGGCAACCGGACGTATCCTTGTCCAGACGATGGACGAGCTCCAGATAGTGGCTCTCGCCCCGGGAGGCCCGCAGGGCCTCGATGACGCCGTGGCTGCGTCCGCTGCCGCCGTGAACGGCGATTCCCGACGGCTTGTCGAGGACGATGAGACCCCGGTCCTCGTGAAGAATGCAGGCCTCGATGCGCTCGAGGAGCGTCGCAGCCGGCGCCCGGACCTCGGCCGGGGCCGACAGGCGCAGGGGGGGGATGCGCACCACGTCGCCGTGTTGCAGGCGGTAGTGCTGGCGGATCCGGCCCTTGTTGACCCGCACCTCTCCACGGCGAAGGATGCGGTAGATGCGGGTGCGTGGCAGCCCCTTCAGGCGGGCCATGAGGAAGTTGTCGATGCGTTGCCCGGCGTGCTGCTCGTCGATGGTGAGCTCGCGGGCAGCGGTATGGCCGGAGGAGTGGCCGCTGTCGGCGCGGGTCTGCATCGTGGCGATGATACCAGTTTGCCCGCCCCCACCAACATTGCTATATTGCAGTGTCCCCGGTGGGGGATACAGACGTCGCCGCGCGGCCGGAATAGACGGCCGATACTCGCCAATTATCGACGACCCAGCAGCAAGAGCGATGGGTCGCCAGAGGAAGCAACCGGCGCGGCCCGCGAACAACCACCGGGAGTGTGAACAACGCACGGCGCTCTACAGCCAGCGACGGAGCGGTGTCACAGGCAGCAGTTTGAAGCAAACTTTCGTGCCTGCGGGACTCCAGTAGTCGGTGCAGGCGCCAGTGGTCACACGGCCCGAGAGACGAGACAGCGCTCCGGGAGCCGGGTGAATGGCCGGGACAACCGGCGACACGGGTGAAGTCGCCCGCGTGAGTGGACGTTCCGCCGAACCGGAACGTCCGTGGCGCAGGCGCCGCCGATCGGGCTTACGCTCTCCGTTTTCGCGGACAGCGGCAAGCCGTGCTTCTCCTGCCTGTTTCTACCCTCCCAGCGTCCGTCCTGCCGCACAGTTGCGTGCAGCGGACCGCCCCCTGGCTGGTATTGGGGAGCGCCGCGCCCAAGAAGGGTGAAATAGCATGAAGCGAATGCTGATAAACGCGACCCAGGCAGAGGAGCTGCGGGTCGCGATGGTGGACGGCCAGTACCTCTACGATCTGGATATCGAGGTGGCCGCCCAGGCCCAGAAGAAGGCCAGCGTCTACAAGGGAAAGATTACCCGCATCGAGCCGAGCCTCGAGGCCGCCTTCGTCGACTACGGCGCGGAGCGCCACGGCTTCCTGCCTTTCAAAGAGGTCGCCCGGGAGTACTTCTCCGAGAAGCAGCGCGACGGCGGCGGCCGCGTCAGCATCCAGGACGCCCTCACCGAAGGCCAGGAGATCATCGTCCAGGTGGAGAAGGAGGAGCGCGGCACCAAGGGCGCGGCGCTGACCACCTTCCCGAGCCTCGCCGGGCGCTACCTGGTCCTGATGCCGAACAATCCCCGCGCCGGCGGCATCTCGCGCCGGGTCGAGGGCGAAGAGCGCACCGATCTCCGCGAAGCGCTGAGCACCCTGGACGTTCCCGCGGGCATGGGCCTCATCGTGCGCACCGCCGGAGTCGGCAAGTCCGCCGAGGAGCTGCAGTGGGATCTCGACTATCTGCTGAAGCTCTGGAGCGCCATCGAGGGCGCCGCGAGCGAGCGCCCCGCGCCGATGCTGATCTATCAGGACAGCAACGTCATCATCCGCGCCATCCGCGACTACTTCCGCCAGGACATCAGCGAGATCCTGAT
>CBDTYP010000119.1:0-8883 GCA_965364645.1 uncultured Gammaproteobacteria bacterium
CTCTTCGACATGGACCAGGGCGGCGGCGGCGGTGTCGGCGGCAGCGATGGCGACGACGACGACGGCACCCAGACGCTGAAGCCGGTTCCCCGGGGCGAGACCATCTGTGTCCGCTTCGTGGACGGGCGCGAGCTCGATGTGAAGCTCGCCAGCCACCGCTACAAGCTGTTCCCCGGCAAGCATTTCTGCCTGGTGGACGACGCGAGCGGCGTGACGCACCTGCTGCGCTCGGGGCGCAACGTCATCGGGCGCCATTCGGGTAACGAGGTGGTCATCGATCCGGCCTATCTCGCGATCTCCCGCAAGCACATCATCATCGAGCCCATTTCGGAGAACGCGGCGTTGCTGACGGACATCTCGTCCCACGGCACGTTCATCACGCCCAAGCATGTTTAGGCCGGAGAGCTCCCCCGAGAAATTCCTGGAGCACTCGTAACCGAGGACCCGACACGGCAGAAATCAGTTTCGTACCACTCTCCTCCGACCTTAGCTGATACAGATCAGCAGCCGGCCACCCCCCCCTACGGCCGGCTTTTTTTTGCCTGGACGCAGCGTTCGATACAATGCCCCGACCATGCTCAGACGGTTACTGAATGCGGGAAAATGGGGGCCCCTGGCGGCGGCGCTGCTCCTGCTCGGCTGCAGCACCATCCAGTTTGCCTACAACAATGTGGACTGGTTGCTGCTGGACAAGGCGGACCACTACCTGGATCTGAACGACGCCCAACGCAAGCAGGCCGAGAGCCTGGTGGCGGCGCGCATGGCAGTGCACCGCCGCGAGGAGCTGCCCCTCTACGTAGAGACCCTGAAAGAAGTCCGGGGCATGCTGGCCGATAATCTGACGCGCAAAGAGGTCGCGATCATCAGCGAGCGCATTCCGTCGCTCTACCGGCGCACCATGCGCGACAGCATTCCCGGGATCGTGACCATGCTGAGGGAGATCGACGACGAGCAGATCGATCACCTGCAGCGCCGCTTAGACGAACGCAATCGCGAGTTCGAGGAGAACTTCATGGCGACGTCCATGGAAGTGCGGCTCGATCGGCGGGTCGAGCGCAGCGTCGGGATTTTCGAGTTCTTCATAGGCGAGCTGCGCCCGGAGCAGCTGGAGCTCGTAACCCGCCACCGCAACGCCATGCCGCTGACCGCCGACGACTGGTTGGCCTACCATCAGTCCCGTCAGAAGCTGCTGCTGGAGATGCTGAGGCGGCGGGCGTCCGCCTACGAGCTCCAGAATTTCCTGATCGCCTGGTGGGTGGAGCTCGCGGATCAGCCGCCGGCACTCGAGACCAAGATGGCGATCAACACCGCGGCCTGGTCGGAGCTGATTCTCGACCTGGACACCACCGTGGACGCGGAGCAGCGTCAGTCGTTACTCGACACCCTCGACATGTTCATCGAGGAGCTGGGGGCGTTGATCCCCGAGAAGGCGGCTTAGGCCGGCTACGGCGTCGTCAGCAGGCGCATCAGGCTCGAGGTGTCCCAGCGTCCGCCGCCGCGGGCCTGAACCTGGGCGTAGAACTGATCTACCAATGCCGTGACCGGGAGGCGGGCGCCCGTGCGCCGGGCCTCCGCCAGGCAGATGCCGAGATCCTTGCGCATCCAGTCGACGGCGAATCCGAATTCGAACTTGTCGTCCACCATGGTCTCGCCGCGATTCTCCATCTGCCAGGACTGCGCCGCACCCTTGGAAATGACGTCCAGCACGAGCTTCGCGTCCAGGCCGACGCACTTGGCGAAGTTCATGCCCTCGGAGAGCCCCTGGACGACACCTGCGATGCAGATCTGGTTGACCATCTTGGTCAGCTGGCCGGCCCCCGCAGGGCCAAGCAGGGTGACCGCCCGGGCATAGCTGTCGATGACCGGCTGCACGGTCTCGAATATCTCCTGCTCGCCGCCCATCATCACGGTGAGGACGCCGTTCTGGGCGCCCGCCTCGCCGCCGGAGACCGGGCCGTCCAGGAAGTGCAGGCCCCGCTCCCGGGCGGCGGCGTCCAGCTCCCGGGCGACTTCCGCCGACGCCGTAGTGTGGTCCACGAACACGCCGCCCGCCTGCATGCCGGAGAACGCGCCGTCGTCGCCGATGCTGATGGCGCGCACGTCGTCGTCGTTGCCGACACAGGCGAAGACGATGCCGGCACCCTTCGCCGCCTCGGCGGGTGTCGCGGCGGCCGTCCCGGCGAACTTGCCGAGCCACTCCTCGGCCCGGGCCGCGGTGCGGTTGTAGACGGTCACCTGATGGCCGGCGCTGGCCAGATGACCGGCCATGTGGAAGCCCATGACGCCGAGGCCGATGAAGGCCACCTTCTGTGGATCGTTATTGCTCGCTGCGGCGCTCATGTGCCCCTCCGTATCCTGTTTTCGACTGATTGCAGCGCAGTCCGGAGCGGACGGCCGCGAAAGCCGATTATGGCGAGAGCGGCGTTGACCGGCAACAAGTCGGCGGCCCGGAACGACCGGGAGAGGGCCAGTAGATCGCTATTTCCGCTTTCACTTCCGGAGAGGATCGAGGACTATACGTGCTCTTTTTTTCGCCCCTTTTTCCAGCCACTTCCTGGCTCTTCGAGAGGACACCAGTTCGATGGGAATCAGCAACACGATTCAGTTCGCCACCCAGCAGATCCACGCGGGCGTCGAACCCGACCCGGTAACCGGCGCCATCCTGACGCCCATATACCAGTCCACCACCTACGTGCAGGACTCCATCGACAACTACCTGGGCAAGGGATACTCCTACTCGCGCTCGGGGAACCCGACGGTCCGGGCGCTCGAGAACAAGCTCACGATCCTCGAAGGGGGCGTCGAGAGCCGCGCCTTCTCCACCGGCATGGCGGCCACCACCGCAACCATGATGGCGCTGCTGAGCGCCGGCGACCACGCCATCGTCTCCGACGTGGCCTACGGCGGCACCTATCGCCTGGCCACCATGATCCTGCCGCGCTTCGGGGTGGAGTTCACCTTCGCCGACACGTCGAATCCGGACAGTGTTCGGGCAAGTATCCGTGACAACACCCGCCTGATATTTACCGAGACGCCGGCCAACCCGACGCTCAAGCTGACCGACATCGCCGCCATATCCGAGATCGCGAAGGAGCACGGGATCCCCCACGCGGTCGACAACACGTTCCTGACGCCGTACTACCAGCGCCCCCTGGAGATGGGCGCGGACCTGTCCGTGCACAGCACCACGAAGTACTTCGACGGCCACAACTCCACCGTCGGCGGCGCCGTCATCAGCGCGACCCAGGAGCTCGACGACGCGATCAAGTTCGTGCAGAACACCACCGGCTCCATCATGTCCCCCCAGGTGGCCTTCCTCACCATGCAGGGCTGCAAGACGCTGTCGGTGCGCATGGACACCCAGTGCGCCAACGCCCTGGCCATCGCGCGGCACCTCGAGGGACACCCGAAGGTCGAGCGGGTCTGTTATCCGGGTCTCGAGTCATTCGAGCAGTACCAGCTCGCGAAGGAACAGGCGACGGGCTTCGGCGCCATGATCTGGTTCGAGGTGAAGGGCGGCACCGCCGCCGGCAAGCAGCTGATGAACTCCCTGAAGCTCTGGTCGCTCGCGGAGAACCTGGGCTCGGTGGAGTCTCTCGTCACCCACCCCGTGACCATGACCCATGCAGACGTGGACGTGGCCGAGCGTCAGCGGGTCGGCATCACCGATGGCCTCGTGCGCCTGTCCGTGGGACTCGAGGCGGCGGAGGATCTGATCGCCGATCTCGATCAGGGTCTCGCGACGGTCTGAGGGTCGACTGTCGCCTTCGATATCCGGGTGCGCCTACCAGGTGATGTCGTCGGGCACCGGGTGCTCGTCGTCCGCCGAATCGGGATGCGCCTCGGCGCCGCTGCAGATCACCGTCTGGGGTGCCAGCGCGAGTAAGCGCTCGCCCGCCTCCGGCGTCAGCAGATGATGGTCGCCGTCCAATGCGGCGATGACCAGCTTGCCGTCGGTCAACTCGTCCCGTTGCGGCTCGGTGACGTAGACGCGCTTGATGCGCTTGCCCTTGATGAAGTGGTAGGGGATCTCCGCCTGGTCGTGGTTGCGCCGTTCGTCCTGGATGAGCGCCTGGATTTTCCGACGCAGCGCCCTCTTCGCGTTCTCGGCGACCGACACGCCGCCGAGGCTCGAGTCGCGGACGAAGCGCGCCGTGCGCCGTTGATTCTCCCGCAACACGTGCCGGGCAGCGGCGCCGGAGTCATCCCCGGGCGCTTGCGCGGGAGCGGGTTCGCGCTTCTTCGCGGGCCTCTTCTTGCCCCGTCTCGCTCGCCGCGGCTTCTCCGGTCGCTCCTCGCTCACCAGCCCGACTTTGAGCAGCTCGTCCCGAAGGGAGTTTCCCATTCCTAGCTCGCCCTAGCTTAGCCTTACGCGGCCTTCCCGCGCCGCAGGTGCACATTCAACCGCAACCGGGAACGCCGCGCAAATGGCGCCCATGGCCCCAATGGGCGCATCTGGTACGCTTCGGTACCGAGTCGGCGCCAGGGCCCGCCCGTTGAAGCATCTCCTCATCGTCTACCACTCCCAGACCGGGCACACCGCCGCCATGGCCGAGGCCGTCCTGCGGGGCGCGTCCTCCGACGAGCTCGAGGGGGTCGAGACGCGCATGCTGCGCGCCGGCGACGCCGGCCCGGAGGATCTGCTCTGGGCCGACGCCGTGATCCTCGGCACGCCTGAGAATTTCGGCTACATGTCGGGGGCGATGAAGGATTTTCTCGACCGTACCTACTATCCTTGCGAAGGCAAGGTGGAAAGCCTGCCCTATGGGATTTTCATCAGCGCCGGCAACGACGGCAGCGGCGCGGTGAGCAGCATCCAGCGGATCGCGCGAGGCTATCCGCTGCGCGCCGTGCAGGAGCCAATCGTCGCCCGCGGCGATGTCACCGATGGCATCCTGGCCTCATGCGAGGAACTCGGCATGGCAATGGCCGCGGGACTCGAAATGGGTGTGTTCTGAGCGTGATCTACATTGGCCGTCCAGGGGGACTCTCGTGAACGTCGTTGGCATAGACATTGGCTTCGGATTCACCAAGGCAACCAACGGCACGGATACGCTGGTATTCAAGTCGATCTTCGGCGAGGCCACGGACATACAGTTTCGTGAGCAGCTGCTGACCGCGTCGAATCCCGAGGAGCATCTGCACATCGAGCTGGACGGCGAGTCCTTCTTCGTCGGCGAGCTGGCCGAGCGCCAGAGTCACGTGCGCTCCTTCACCCTGGATCAGAATCAGTTCATCACCAACTTCGCGAAGACCATGGCCATGGCGGCGCTGTCGCGGCTGGTCGAGCCCAACGACACGGTGAACCTGGTCTCCGGCCTGCCGGTCAGCTTCTACCGCCGGCACCGCGAGGAGCTCTCCGGCCTGTTACTCGGCACTCACTCGCTGGTTACACTGGACGCCAGCGGCAATCGCCACGAGATGCCGGTGACCGTCAACCAGGTCCGGGTCATCCCGCAACCCTTCGGCTCGCTCTTCAATCTCATGATGGGCGACACCGCCGAGCTCAGCGACAAGCGCTACGTGCAGGAGAAGATCGGCGTCGTCGACGTGGGCTTTCGCACCACCGACTACACGGTCTCGGACAAGACCAAGTACTCGGGCCGCGGCAGCGGCTCCTCGGAATCCGGCATCGCGCGCGCCTTCGCCATGATCGCCGCCAAGCTCATGGAGCAGACCGGCGTCGACGTGGAGCTCTACCGTATGTACGACGCGGTGGCGGCGGGCTCCATCAAGATCCGCGGCAAGACCATCGATCTCAAGCCTCTTACCGAGGAAGCGTTCAGCAAGCTCGCATCCGCGGTCGCCACCGAGGTCAATCGCCTGTGGGCGGATGACTGGGACATCGATCTCATCGTCGTCACCGGCGGCGGCGGCGCGGTGCTGGCGCCCTACCTCGAGCCGTTGCTGAGCGGCGAGATCCTGGCCCTGGACCCGACGGCGGACTCCCGGCTCAACAACGTGCGCGGCTACTGGAAGTACGGGCACAATGTCTGGGGCGCCCCGCGTCAGGTGACGGAGACGAAGACCGCGACGGAAGCCTGAGCCCGGCGCCCCGCTACACCGTCGAACTCACTCCCGTCGTTCCGGCCGCCCGCGCCTCTTCCAGCAACCACTCGCGAAAGGCGACCACCCGCGGACGCTCTGCGGTCACCAGCGGGCTGACCACGTAGTAGGCGAAGTTCACCGGGAAGCTGAGTTCGAATGGCCGCACGAGACGCCCCGCGGCGATGTCGTCTGTCACGAGGACGTCCCCCACCAGCGCCACCCCCTGGCCCTCGATTGCCGCCGCCACCGCCATACTCGCCATGCTGAAGGTCGGCCCCCGGGCCAGATCGCAGTTCTTGACGCCGGCCGCCTGCAGCCACATGGGCCAGTCCGGAAACTGGTCGTCCTGTGAGGGAACGGTGTGGTGCAGCAGGGTGTGGCCGCACAGATCCGCCGGTTCCCGCAGAGGATGGTCGCCCTCCAGCAACTTCGGGCTGCATACCGGGATCGCCACCTCTTCCATCAGGCGATCCACACGCATGCCCGGGTACGCGCCGGCGCCGTAGCGAACCGCGATGTCGACCCCCTCGCGCATCAGATCCACCACGCGCATGGAGGCGTCGAGGCGCACGTCGTAACCCGGCTGCCTGCGGGTGAAGCGGTCCAGGCGCGCCACCAGCCACTTGGCGCCGAACGACGGCGGCACGGATACCGTGAAGGGCCCGCTCTCGTCCCCGGCCCGCACCGCCTCCATGGCCTCGGCGAGGCGGTCGAAGCCCTCCCGCAGCCCCGGCAGAGAAGCCTGGCCGGCGTCCGTGAGCAGCAGGGAGCGATTGGCCCGGCGGAACAGCTTCACTCCCAGATAGGACTCGAGGCCCTTCACCTGGTGACTGACCGCCGCCGGGGTCACATGGAGCTCCTCGGCGGCGCGGCTCAGGGACAGGTGCCTGGCGGCAGCCTCGAAGGCGCGCAGGGCGTTCAGAGGGGGCAGGCGGCGATCCATATGTTAGAAAATCTAAAAGAAAATCCCAAAACTTCTCGTTTGTGCAGAGCCCTTGTAATCACTACCTTTATACGCAACTTGGAAGGTCATTATACATCTGGAATATCCCTGCACAACGCGAGGAAATCTAAAATGAATGCTCGACAGAATCAAGCCCCTGATCACGGGACGCTCGTGGAGCCCGGCCTCCAGCGGCGCATCGCGGCCATCGTCGACCATGGTGACGAGGACCATCTGGTGCCCGGCACCCGGGTGACCATGGACGAGCTCCACCACTACCAGCTCCTGGGGCGCCAGCTCCAGGCCCGAGCCGTGGCCCGGGCGATGGCGTGGACCGTCGATGGCCTGCGCCAGGCCCTCGTCTGGCCCTTCAGGAGGGTCGCGGGCGCCCTGGAGCGGGCACACCGGGAGCGTGCCTCCATTCGCTCGCTGGACGCCCTGGACGACCACTTCCTGGCCGACATCGGCATCACCCGGGACCAGATCCCGGTGGCCGTGGCGGGCCTCCTGGACCGACGGGCGGCGACTAACCCGGTGCCCCCGGCGTCCATCCTGGTGCATGCCGGCGACCGGCCGGCGGCTTCCAACGACGCCGACGCGCGTCGCGCAGCCTGAGGAGATGATCATGGAACACATTGCATCCGCCTACGGCCGGGCCCTGTTTCCCCACCGCTACGAGCTCCGGGGCGGCGATCGCCCCGCGGCGCTACCCCCGGGCGGTCTCGAACTCGACCTGGCCGGCGCGGTCTACCGGCTTACGGACCGCCTCGAAGACCTGTGGGACACCATCTCGCGACAAAGAGCGGCATGGCGCCACAGGCGGGTCGGCGGACGCCCCGTCGAGTGCGGCTGAGCCCGGGGGCGGTTGCGAGGGGAACGGTCCTGCCACACACTGGCGCACATGGAGCACCCTATGGCACGTACCCAGTCGGCGCGGATTGCCCGCGGGGCCCTCGATCCCCTGTGGCAGAGCATCCGCGAGGAGGTGGCCGGGGACGTCGAGAACGAGCCCGTGCTGGCGAGCTTTCTGCACGCCACGGTGTTGAATCACAAGAGTCTCGAGGACGCCCTGGGCTTCCTGCTGGCGGGCAAGCTGGAGTGCTCCGTGCTGCCGGCCATGATGGTGCGCGAGCTGATCGCCGATGCGGTGGAAGCGAGCCCGGAGATCGGGCGCTCCATCCGCGCCGATATTCGCGCCATTCGTGATCGCGACCCGGCGGCGAAGCGCTTCTCCGAGCCGTTCCTCTACTTCAAGGGCTTCCACGCCCTGCAGGCCCACCGGGTGGCCCACTGGCTGTGGCACGAGCGCCGCCAGGCCCTCGCCCTCTTCCTGCAGAACCGCACCTCGGAAGTGTTCGGCGTGGACATGCACCCGGCGGCGCGCATCGGCAACGGCATCCTCATCGACCATGCCACCAGCGTCGTCGTCGGCGAGACCGCCGTGATCGAGGACAACGTGTCTATCCTTCACGAGGTCACCCTCGGCGGCACCGGCAAGGCGGACGGCGATCGCCACCCCAAGGTGCGCCACGGCGTGCTCATCGGCGCCGGCGCCAAGATCCTCGGCAACGTGGAGGTGGGCCGCGGCGCCAAGATCGGCGCGGGCAGCGTCGTGCTGGAAGACGTGCCGCCCCACTGCACCGTCGCCGGTGTCCCCGCGGTGGTCATCGGCACCCCGAACGTGGACGAGCCGGCACTGGAGATGGATCACCGCCTCCCCTGCAACCCGGACGTCGAGGACTGCGGCTGAAGCACGATCGGCGTCTCTACATACACCCGTAGGTTGGCGCTGAGCGCAGCGAAGCCCAACGTCCAGGGCGTCACGTTGGGCTTCGCTGCGCTCAGCGCCAACCTACGGTCACGGCCCGACCGAATGCGTTACGGCCGCTCCA
>CBDTYP010000120.1:0-8864 GCA_965364645.1 uncultured Gammaproteobacteria bacterium
GGGCGCTTCGCTGGATGCCTCGGCGGGCGCTTCGCTGGATGCCTCGGCGGGCGCTTCGCTGGATGCCTCGGCGGGCGCTGCCGGTGCCGCCGGAGGCGCCTCGTCCCGCCGTCCCCGCTCGTCGTCGTCCGACGTCCCACGGCGCGACGGCCGCTCGTCATCTCTCTCGTCCCGGGACTTCGCCAGCGCCGACGGCTCGGTCTCCGCCTCCTGGCGGGCGATAATCAGATCGCGCAGGACCGCGTCGTTGAAACGGAAGGCGCTCTTCATCTCGTCCAGGGTGGTGAGCTCGCACTCTACGTTCATCATCACGTAGTGCGCCTTATGGACCTTGTGGATGGGGTAGGCAAGCTGCCGTCTGCCCCAGTCCTCAAGGCGATGGATGCGGCCGCCCGCGCCCTCGATGAGGGAGCGATAGCGGTCGATCATGGCGGGCACCTGCTCACTCTGGTCGGGATGGACCAGGAATACGATCTCGTAATGTCGCACGAATGTCTCCTCTCGGATTCGCGGCCCGCCGTGAAAAGTGCTGGCGGTACCGACCAGCCTCCCGGGACGCGCCCGGTGAGGCAAGGAGTCGACGAGGACGGTTGGCCGCTCGTCGCTGATTGATCCGCCGGACGCTGCCGGCGGAAGGGGCGGCATACTATGCCAAGCCCGGGGGCTTTGCAACGCGCGCGGGAGCCGCCTGGAGGGGCCGCTGGCGGCGGGCCTCGAACAGGCAGAGCGCCGCCGCGACGGACACATTCAGGCTCTCCACCCCATCACGCATGGGGATGTGGATGAGCTGGTCGCAGAGCTCCCCGGAGAGCCGCCTGAGGCCCCTGCCCTCTCCGCCCATGACGATGGCCACGGGGCCTCGAAAGTCCGCCTCGGTGTACGGTATGCCGGCTCCGGCGGACGCCCCGAACAACCCCACCCCGGCCTCGCCGAGCTCCCGCAGCGCCTGGGCCAGGTTAGTGACGACCAACAGGGGCACGCGCTCGGCGGCGCCGCTGGCGGCCATGCGCACCGCGGGTGTGAGCCCCACGGCCCGGCGCCGGGGCACGACGACCGCATCGGCGCCGGCGGCATCGGCGCTGCGCAGGCAGGCGCCGAGG
Organism: uncultured Gammaproteobacteria bacterium; assembly: GCA_965364645.1. Taxonomy (GTDB): domain Bacteria; phylum Pseudomonadota; class Gammaproteobacteria; order HK1; family HK1; genus JAABYT01. Next base: position 1,101 of record CBDTYP010000120.1, read on the forward strand.
TTCTGGGGATCCTGCACCCCGTCCAGCACCAGCAGCAGGGCGGAGGCGCCGGCATCGGCGAGAGTGCCGTGGAGACTCGCCGCGGGGGGCCCGCCCCCGGATCGGTAGCGGGCGGCGATCCCCTGGTGGCGGGCGCCGCCGAGCATGCGATCCAGGGTCGCCCGGGGCACGACCTGCAGGCTGATACCGTGACGGGAAGCGAGCCGGCGAGCGCGGGCGGACACGGCGTCGTCACGGCCCTGCTGCACCCACAGCTCAAGAATGCCCGGCGGGTCCCGCTCCAGCAGCGCGGCCACCGCGTGTTTTCCGTAGACGAGCTCCGCGGCCATGGGGCTCAGCGACGCTTGCCCCGCCGCCCGCGGCGGGGCCCACCGCGACGCTTGTCGCGCTTCGCCTTCACCGCCAGCTCCAGATCGATCTTGCGTTCGTCGAGATCGACCCGTTGCACCCGCACACGCACGCGGTCCGCCAGCTGGAAAACGGATCCGCCGCGCTCTCCCATCAGCCGGTGCCCTGCCGGATCGTAGTGAAAGTAGTCGTTGCCGAGGGCGCTGACGTGGATCAACCCCTCCACGTAAATGTCGTCGAGGGTGACGAATACGCCGAAGGAAGTGACGCCCATGATCGTCCCGTCGAACTCCTCGCCGATACGGTCGAGCATGAACTCACACTTGAGCCAGCTGACCGCATCGCGGGTGGCCTCGTCGGCGCGCCTCTCGGTCATGGACGTATGTGCGCCCAGGCCCGCCATGGCGTCGGCATCGTAGTCGAAGGTATCGGGAGAGCGCTTCTCGATCAGATGCTTGATGGCACGGTGCACCAGGAGATCCGGATAGCGGCGGATGGGCGAAGTGAAATGGGCATAGCTCTCGAGCGACAGTCCGAAGTGTCCAACGTTGCGAGGACTGTAAGCCGCCTGGGCCAGCGAGCGCAGCAGCACCGTCTGGATCAGCTCTCCATCGGCGCGATCGGCCGTGCGTTTGATGAGCGCCGCGAAGTGCCGGGCCTCGGGCTCGGCGCCTCCGGCGAGCTTCACGCCGACTTCGCTCAGAAACTCACGCAGCTCCGTCACCCTGTCCGCCGCCGGGCGCTCGTGCACGCGATACAGGGTCGGGATGCGATGACGCTCGAGAAAGCGCGCCGCCGCCACGTTGGCCGCGATCATGCACTCCTCTATGAGGCGATGGGCGTCGTTTCTCGTCTGGGAGTCGATGGACTCGATCTTCTTATCGGCCCCGAAAACGATGCGCGCCTCGTGAGTATCGAGGTCGATGGCGCCGCGGCGATCCCGGGCGCGCTTGAACGCGCCGTACAGTTTGTAGAGCTGATCGAGATGATCGATGACGGACGACAAGTCTTTGCGTGCCCGGGCGTCGCGCTCTACCACCGCCGCCGCCACCTGATCGTAGGTGAGGCGGGCCCGGGAGCGCATCACCGCCTCGAAGAATCGCGATCGTTTGATCTGGCCGTCGGCGCCGACATGCAGCTCGCAGGCCATGCACAGGCGGTCTTCGTCGGGCCGGAGCGAGCAGATGCCGTTGGAGAGCTTTTCCGGCAGCATGGGCACGACCCGCTCGGGGAAGTACACCGACGTGCCGCGCAGGCGCGCCTCGGCATCGAGTGGCGTACCCGGCTTCACGTAGGCGGAGACATCGGCGATCGCCACCGTCAGCTTCCAGCCCGACGTCGCGGGGCTGCAGTAGACGGCATCGTCGAAATCCCTGGCATCGGCGCCGTCGATGGTGACGAGCGGCAGATCGCGCAGATCCTTCCGGCCCCGGGACGCCGCTTGTGTCACCGTCGACGGCAGGGCCTCGGCCTCTTCGACCACGGCTTCCGGCCATTCGCAGGGTAGATCGTGGGCGCGGATGGCGACATCGATCTCCATGCCGGGGGCCATGTGATCACCCATGACCTCCACGATTGCACCGATTGGTTGGCTGCGCCGGGTGGGTTGCTCCACGATCTCCGCCACGACCACCTGTCCGTGGCCGGCACCCCCCGTCGCCGAGTCGGGAATCACGATGTCGTGATGCAGGCGACGGTTGTCCGGGCTGACGAATCCCACGCCGCTGTCGCGCCGGTAGCGGCCCACGACCCGGTGCGTGTTCCTCTCCAGGATCTCCACGAGCGCCCCCTGGCGGCGCCCCTGGCGATCGATCTCCGTAATCCGCGCCACGGCGCGATCGCCGTGCATGAGCGCGCGCATCTCCCGGGGCGAGAGGAAGAGATCGTCGCCGCCCTCGTCGGGGATGAGAAAGCCGAAGCCATCCCGGTGGGCGACTACCCGGCCCCGCACCAGGTCCATCTTGCGCACAAGACCGTAGTCGCCGCGGCGGTTGCGGATGATCTGTCCGTCCCGCTCCATGGCGCGCAGGCGCTTGGTCAGGGCCACCATGTCCCGGGCCGAATCGACGCCGAGGGCAGCCGACAACGCGCTCGCGGCCATGGGCCTGCCCTTGTCCTCGAGGGTCTGGAGCACGTACTCCCGGCTGGCGATGGGATTGGCGTAGCGACGCGCCTCGCGGGCGCGCTGGGGATCTCTGCGGGTGCGTTTCTTAGTCATCGTTGACAATAATACATGTGCTGGGTACAGTCGCGCCCTTCCCGCCGACCACCCTCGAGGCGCATCCAGTAGGCTGTCGCGAGCGGTGCCATCCGTGCCGAGGTGGCGAAATTGGTAGACGCGCTGCGTTCAGGGCGCAGTGGGGGTAACCCCGTGGAGGTTCAAGTCCTCTCCTCGGCACCAGTCCTCCAACCGGGGCTGAGCGTGGGAGTATCGACATGCGCATCCTAGTCTTCCAGCACGTCGCCTGCGAGCACCCGGGAGTGTTCCGGGACTTCATGGCCGAAGACGGTGTCGCCACACACACGGTGGAGCTCGACGAAGGCGACCCGATCCCGGACCTCGACCCCTTCGATGCCCTGATGGTCATGGGCGGCCCCATGGATGTCTGGCAGACGTCGGCGCATCCGTGGCTCGCGCCCGAGATCGCCGCCATCCGCGATTGGGTGACGGTCAGGCAACGCCCCTACTTCGGCTTCTGCCTCGGCCATCAACTGCTCGCCGAGGCACTCGACGGCGAGGTCGGACCCGCCGCCACGCCCGAGATCGGCGTCATGAGCGTCAAGCTCACGGATGCCGGCACGGCCAGCCCTTTCCTCGCCGGAATCCCGCGCCGGATCCCCTGCTTCCAGTGGCACTCCGCGCAGATCGTCCGCGCCCCTGCCGGCGCCGAGGTGCTGGCGACGTCACCGGCCTGCCCGGTAAACGCAATGTCCTGGGGCGGTCGTGCCTTCTCCATACAGTTCCACGTCGAGATCACCGCAAGCACGGTCGGGGAATGGGGGCAGATCCCCGAGTATGCGGACGCTCTCGAGGAGGCGCTAGGAGAAGGCGCGCTCGATCGGTTGGGGAAAGAGGCGGCCCTCCAGATGGCGGCTTTCAATACGATCTCGAAACAACTCTACTCGAACTTCATGGGCGTCTCCCGCCCGGGCTGAGCGCTTCCCGGCTCCGACTCGCCGGCGTGCGCGGCGAACGGAACGACACCGGCAAGCAGCGCCGAGAGCAGTGAGAATCCCGCGGCGAGCGCGAAGCAGTAGCGCAGATCCCATTCGCCGACGATGCCAGCCGCCGCGGCGCCGAGGGATCCGATGCCGTCCATGGCGACGAACACGAATCCAAGCGTCGTGCCCTCGCGCCGGCCTGCGTACTCGACCGCGAACGCGAGCACGCCGGAACGAATGGCGACCAGCAGGGTCATCGAGGCGACGATGCCCGAGACGATCGCCGCGTCGGCATCAGCGAGCGACACCACGACGGCACATGCCGATGCCAGAATGGCCCCGCCGATGAACGTCTTCTTGCGGCCCGCCGTATCGGACCATCTGCCGACGACCGGTTGCAGCAGGGATCCCAGCAGGAGGCCGCCCGCGAACACGAGACCTGCCTGCCAGGCGCTGAACCCGTGCTCGCCCTGCAGGAAGAGCGCGCTCATGCTCAGCATGGCCATGATCGCCATGTGGTAGACGGCGATCATCGCGATGACCAGCAGGCCCGACCGATGCATCCAGACCCGGATGAAGTGTGCGAAGTCCGTGCGATCGAGTCCGCGACTCGTCGATCGCGGTACGTGTCGCGCAATCCAGATGAAGGCGACTCCCATCAGGAGCGTCGGCGCCGCCGATAGCTGCAACGTGGTGCGCCAGTCGAGGAAGCCCAGCAGGAAGCCCGCCATCAACGGGCCCACCACCTCCGCGAGAGTCCCACCCATAGCGTGCACACCCAACGCCTCGCCGCGGCGATCGGGTAGATGCTGCACCAGGACACCCGTCGCCATGGGATGCCAGGCTGCGTCTCCCATTCCCGCAATGGCAAGCAGCAGCGCCAATACCCAGAAGTCCGTCGCGAACGACGCGAGTACGTAGCCGAGACCACACCACCAGAAGGTGAGCATCAGCAACCGCCCGCGATCGGAGACGTGGTCGGTCAGCATGCCGGCCGGCAGATAGGCAATGCTCGCGCCGAGGGAATGGAGCGTGAACAAGAGCCCGAGCTCCGCCGGAGAGAGATCCAGTGACAGCGCGATGGCGGGCGCCAGGATCCAGATCGCGCTGGGGGGCCAGTCGTTGCAGAGGTGGCCGAGTGAAAATGCCCCGAGCAGGAACCGGGCATCTCGCTTGCCGCTCTTCGTGCTCACGGATGTGGGCTAACCGAGAAGCCGCATCAACATTCCGCACCCGCGTCGAGCAACCAGGCGATCGCGGCATCCTCGTCGTCGAACAGCCTGGTGGTGAAACCCTGATTCAGTACCGCGGTCTCCCAGAACCGGTTTTCCCGATAGTGTTCCGCGTGGTCGAGAAGCGCGGATCGAACCGAAAGAAAGCGTCTGTCGTACGCCGCCGCCGCGGCGAAGCTGTCCACGGTGCCAAGCCGCGGACCAACCACGGCCCTGCAATCGTGCAGGATTCGTTTGCAGCCTCGCTCCTCCACCGCCTTCAGCAACGCGCCCTCGATCTCCAGCTCGCCCGACAGATCCTCTTCGCCCCGATAGATGACCCACAGAAATCCTCTCTCGCGGCGAATCTCTACAGACACGGGCATTTCGGCACTCCCTGCGCGCTCGACGGCTCCCTGTTCGAGGCACTCGTCGCCTCGAGAAGCGAACGAATTCCAGTCTACCCCATGCAGCGAATTGCGCAACGCGGCAACTTGACCGGATTCGGCACTCGCCCCACACTCGACGCTGGATACCAATCTCGGAGCCTGCAAATGGTCTCTAACGTCAAGTTCGATACTGAAGACCTGTGGCGTAAAGACAAGGATCACTTCATTCATCCCTGGACCGACTTCTCCACGTTCAAGGAAGAAGGCAGCGTCGTCATGGCGGACTCCGATGGCGCCTACGTCATCGATTCAGAAGGCAATCGTTTCCTTGACGGGATCGGAGGGCTGTGGTGCGTCAACATCGGCTACGGAAGCGGGGAGATGGCCGACGCGATCGCCGAGCAGGTTCGTCGCATTCCTTACTACTCCACGTTCACCCACATCACTACGCCGCCCGCGGCCGAGCTCGCCGCGAAGCTCGCCGAGCTCGCGCCGGGCCCACTGAATCACGTTTTCTTCGGCACCGGCGGCTCCATGTCCAACGATACCGCCGTGCGTATCATTCACTTCTACTTCAATCGACTCGGCAAGCCGAAGAAGAAGAAAATCATCTCCCGCGTCGATGGCTACCACGGCAGTACGTACATGGCCATGTCCATGACCGGAGTCGCCTTCGATCATCAAGGGTTCGACGTGGACAAAGAGCTGGTGCATCACATCCCGGCGCCGAACTGCTACCGCCGGCCGGATGGAATGTCGCTCGACGAGTTCTGCGACAAAACCGTGGCGGATCTGGAAGACAAGATCCTGGAACTTGGTCCCGAGAACGTCGCGTGTTTCATCGCGGAGCCCATCATGGGCGCGGGCGGAGTCATCGTTCCGCCGCCGGGGTATCACCGGCGCACTATGGAAGTGTGCCGCAAGTACGACGTGCTCTACATCTCCGACGAGGTCGTGACCGCGTTCGGGCGACTCGGTCACATGTTCGCATCGGAGGACGCCTTCGATCTCGTCCCGGATTTCATCACGGCCGCCAAGGGCATCAGCTCCGGGTATCTGCCCTTGTCCGCGAGCATGATTTCCGACGCCGTCTACGATGTCATCAGTGTGCCCCAGGCGAAAGGCGCGCTGTTCACCCACGGGTTTACCTACTCAGGGCACCCGGTGAGCTGCGCCGCGGGGCTCAAGAACATCGAGATCATGGAGCGCGACGATCTCTGCGGCCACGTGCGCGAGGTCGGCCCCTATCTCGAGCAACGGCTCGAGACACTGCTGGATCTTCCCATCGTAGGTGACGTTCGCGGCAGCAATTTCATGATGTGCATCGAGAACGTCGCGGACAAAGACACCAAGGAACTCCTGCCGGAAGAGGCGCACATCGGCAACCGAATCGCGGAGCACGCCCAGGCGCGCGGCCTGCTCGCGCGACCCATCGCCCATCTCAACGTATTGTCGCCGCCGCTGATCCTCACGCGGGAACAGGTCGACTTCATGGTCGAGGTGCTGCGCGAGAGTATCGTGGCCAGCATGGACGACCTGGTGCGCGAAGGAATCTGGAAGGGGTGACGGTTCCGTGACCAAGAAGCGGACCGGTGATGCATGGATGCCGGCGCCCCGCTACGCGCAAACGCTGAAGGGCCTGACCGTGAATCTGCTGGTGCGCGATATCGCTCGTGCGCTGCCTTTCCATCGGGAGGTCCTCGGGGCGACCCTTATCTACTCCGACCCCGACATCGCGGTCTTCCGCCATGAAGACGCGGAATGGATGCTGCACGCCGATCACACCTACGACGCCCATCCCATACACGCGTCGCTCGTGAAGTCGACCGCGCGCGGCCTGGGCGCCGAGCTGCGCCTGCACGGGCGGAACCCGGACGCCGCCGAGAGCGAGGCGCGCCGGCTCGGCTTCGATGTCATCGAATCGAGCACCGACAAGCCCCACGGACTGCGGGAAGTGTATCTGCGCGACGCGGACGGCTACGTGTGGGTGCCCGACGTTCCAACATCGGACTGAGCCCCCCGAACGCTAGTCAAAAGGATGGCGCGAGATTACCGTCTCCCTACGATCGGGTCCGGTGGAGACGATGTCGACGGGCGCACCCACGAGATCTGCCACGCGATCGAGATAGCGCCGCGCGGCCGCAGGCAGCGCCTCGGCCGACTCGAGTCCCACGGTGCTGGTCACCCAGCCCGGCATCTCCTCGTAGACCGGCTCGCACCTGGAGAGCGCATCGCTGTCCACGGGCGGCGCGTCCAGCTCCTCACCATCGAGTCGATAACCGACGCACAGCTTGATGTGGGCAAGCTGGTCGAGCACGTCGAGCTTGGTGATACACAGTCCCGACACGCTGTTGATCGCGACCGCACGGCGCAGCGCCACGACATCGATCCACCCGCAGCGCCGCGGGCGCCCCGTGGTCGCGCCGAACTCCTTGCCGCACTCGCCGAGATGCCTGCCGACGTCATCGAACAGCTCTGTGGGAAAGGGCCCGGAGCCGACCCTGGTCGTGTAGGCCTTGACGATGCCGAGCACGTAGTCGATATCCCGGGGGCCGATACCGATGCCGGTGGCCGCGCCCCCCGCCGTGGTATTGGATGAGGTTACGTAGGGGAAGGTGCCCTGGTCGATGTCCAGCAGCGCCCCCTGGGCGCCT
>CBDTYP010000121.1:0-8793 GCA_965364645.1 uncultured Gammaproteobacteria bacterium
GGCATCGTTGGTCAGTCGAGACCATCGAGATCCAGCTCCACCGATTCACCGAGCCAGAACACGAGCTCGGTGTGATCGTAGATGTCATCTCCGCTCAGCCCGTGCACGAACACCGTCAAGCCCTTCCGGTTCAAAGCCAGCCAGGGCACGATGGTGCCGAACTCGCTGGCCTTGAACGCAATCTGGAAGCTCCAGCAAGGGTGCGGCCCGACGGGCTTCTCGTGGAAGCGGCCCACCGCGTAGTCGAATTCTTCACTCACCCGCTCTCTGAGACCCCGTGCCTGCTCCACGGTGGGCGCGTCGAAATACACGTGGGCGTGGTAGCCCTTGATGGTTGCCTCGGCCATGCTCGTCCCGTCCTCCAGATCCCGCTAATTCAGCCCCTATGATACGCCCAGCCTGGCACCAGAAATTGTTCACCCCTGGCACCACCCCACGGGTTGATTCAAACCCTATCGAACCGATATAAGACCGACAGCAAAATGATGAATGTCCCCAATAGTGAAACAGGAGTGATGGAAATGTTGGCGAAGATGTCTGTGCAGGTGGGCGCGGCTTACATCGGTGCTTGGGCGATCATCGCGGTCGCTTCCCAGCTGGTGGCCTGAGGCCCGTGTATTCATGGACCCCGGCGCGGGCGGTGCCGGGGTCTTACGCGTTCTCGCCGATATCCAATACCACCTTCACGATGCCGGGGCGGCGGCTGTGGGCGAATCCCTTGATGCTGTCGCCGAGGGGGTAGCGCGCATCGATGAGTGATTCCACTTCCACCCGCCCGTCCTCGAGCAGGCCCAGCGCCGCATCGAAGGGTCCGCATCGGGATCCCACCAGCCGCAGCTCGTCCACCACCAGCGGCCCCATGTCGAGGCTCAACGGTCCCGGGTAGGTGCTCTTGAGCACGAGGGTGCCCTGGGGCGCGAGCGCTCCGATGGCGATGGGCAGGCCCGACGGATCGCCCGTGCACTCCACGGCCGTGGAGAAAGAGCGCGGCTCGATGTCCTCGGCGCGTGTGGTGCTCTCCACGATGCCTTCGAGCCGCGCCAGCTTGTCCGGATTCCTGCCGGCGGCGACCACCCGCATCCCGTCGGCGGCGAGGGCCCGGCACACGAGCTGCCCCAGCCTGCCGACGCCTACCACCAGCACCGGTTTCTCATTGTTCGGCGCCACTCGCTCGACGATGTCCATGGCCGCAGCGAGAGGCTCGGTAAAGACAGCGGCATCGGTGCTGACGTTGTCGGGGACGATGTGCAGGTTGCCCGCCGGCAGCTGCAGGTACTCGGCGAAGGCGCCGCTGCGTCCGCGGATGCCGAGTGCCGTGCGCGCGCGGCAATGCTTCGTCGTGCCGGAAAGGCACTCCGGACAACGCCCGCAAGCCGCGTTGATCTCGCCAACGACCCGCCGTCCGGCGAGCGCGGCCGGGCCTTCCTCGACGACGCCGACGAACTCGTGGCCGGGCACACCCTCGAAGGGATACATTCCGTCGACGAGCGCCAGATCGGTGCCGCAGATGCCCGCGCTGAGCACGCGAACACGGGCCTCGTCAGCCGGCGCGGAAGGCAGAGACACGTCGTCGCGAAGGCGCAGGCGCCCGTCGGAGAGCCACAATGCCTTCATCTATTCTCACCCGCCGCCGGTCGCCGCGGCGTCCGGTACGAATTTAAGTTGTCGCCATAATCCATTGATTCAGAAAGAGAAATACGCCCGATCCTCATCGCCTGAGCTTTTCGTGGTGCACCCGGGCCCAGTTGTCCCCACTTGGCAATTCCGCTAGTGTATAGACAACGGCCACCAATTTGGTCGGCCGCGCCCTCAGGATCTCAAGTCATTAACCGTTAGGTGGGTTTTCAATGTTCGAGTACGACCAGGCGATCGTTGACACACTTCTGCACGACAACCAACGCTTCCAGGAACTGTACAAACAACACCACGACCTCAAAGAAAAAGTAAAGAACGCCGAGCTCGGTGTTCTGCCAATGGACGGCACTACCCTCGGCACCATGAAGAGGGAAAAACTCCTCGCAAAAGACAGAATGGCTGCCATGATCGAGGATTATCGGCGGGAGCACGCCTAGCGCGTCGCCGTCCTTCGCCGCGACGTCAGCGGCGGATGTCCGCTGCCAGGTATCATCTGAACCCCTGTGGGGTCGACTCACGGGGGTTTTTTATGCACAGTGAATTGTCTTCAACGCTCGGCCACGGGGCGGGAACGGGAGTCTGATTTCATGTCGGAAGCCAGGGAGCAAGACGGGAACGGCGCGAAGCCACGGCTGAAGGTCACGGTATTCAGCGATTACATCTGTCCGTTCTGCTACGTGGGCGATGCGCGTCTCGACAAGCTGCGCGAGGGCTACGAACTCGACGTGGACTGGTGCTTCTTCGAGATCCATCCGGACAACCCCGCCGAGGGCAAGCCCGTCGAAGAGCTCGGCTACCCCCCGGAGCAGTGGCAGCGCATGATGGAAAATCTCGAGCAGATGGCGAAGAACGACCAGCTGCCGTTGGCGCCGCGCACCTTCACCACCAACTCCCACAGCGCCCTGTTGCTGGCGGAGGCTACGAGAGCCCTCGCCCCGGACGCCTTCGACAAGCTCCACAAGCGGCTGTTCGAAGCCTATTTCGCCGAGCGCCAGAACATCGGAGACCGCGAGGTGCTCGAGAAGATCGCGAAAGCGTGCGGGATCCCCGACGACGTGGTCGCCGGGGCGTGGAGCGATCCGGTCTACGAGGAGCGCCTGCGGAGTCAGTATCACCGCGCCGCGCAGATCGGCGTCCAGGGAGTACCGGCCTACCTCTTCGGCCGCTACGTGGTCTCGGGTGCGGTGCCGGCGCAGACGCTCTATCAGGCGGCGGAGTATGTATTGAACGACGCGGCCGGTGAGGAGAACGAGGCATGACAGAAGAGATTTTCCGAGACGACGCCTACGTGAAGTCGTGCGAGGCGCGCGTGACCGCGGTGGACGATGCCGGCATTCATCTGGATCGCACGGTGTTCTATCCCATGGGCGGCGGGCAGCCGGGAGACACCGGCATCCTTCGCCTCGGGGACGGCGGCGAGATCCGCATCGCCGATACCCGTAAGGACGCAGTATCGGGGGATATCGTCCACATTCCCGACGGCGACGCCCCCGCGGGTCTCGAGGGCCAGCAGGTGGAGGCGATCATCGACTGGGATCGCCGGCACCGACTCATGCGCATGCACACGCTCATGCACCTCCTCTGCTCGGTCATCCCGGCAGGCGTCACCGGCGGGTCGATCCGCGACGGCAGCGGCAGACTCGACTTCGATCTGCCCGAGAGCACGCTCGACAAGGAGCATATCACCGCGGAGCTCAACCGCCTGGTCGAGGAGAATCATCCGGTCAGCTCGCGCTGGATCAGCGATGAGGAGTTGTCGTCGAACCCGGAGCTCGTGCGCACCATGTCGGTGAAGCCACCCATGGGAACCGGCAAGGTCCGCATCATGAACGTGGAGGGTATCGATCTGCAGCCCTGCGGCGGTACCCACGTTGCCGCTACCGGCGAGATCGGCCCCGTGCGCGTGCGCAAGATCGAGAAGAAGGGCAAGCACAACCGGCGCGTCAACCTGGAATTCGCCGGGTAGCAACGGGGCACTCCCGTGGCGGCCACCGAGACCATCGATGTGCAGCCGCTGACGCGGCTCGCGGCCGACGCCCTTTGCCAAGCCGGCGTTTGCGACGAAGATGCCGGGATCTCCGCCGCAATCCTCGTCGACGCCGAGACCATGGGCATCACGACCCATGGTCTCATCCGCATCCCTCAGTATGTCGATCGCATCCAGCGCGGCGGCATCGATCCGAAAGCCTCCATCCGTATCGAGCAGAAGTCTCCTTCACTCGCCATCGCCGACGGCGCGGATGGCGTCGGCACCGCCGTCGGCGGCAGGGCACTGGAGGCCGCTCTCGGCATGGCCGCGGATACGGGGATCGCCTGGGTTGGCTGCCGGCGCAGCAATCACTGCGGCGCGCTGGCTCCCTACGCCCTGCGGGCATGCGAAGCGGGCCGCGTCCTCGTCGCCGGCACCAACGCGTCAACGACCATGATCCCCTGGGGAGGCGGCGAGCGGCGGATGGGAAACAATCCGCTCTGCATCGCGGCCCCCTGCGGGAACGGCGCACACGTGATACTCGACATGGCCATGAGCGTCGCCGCGCGAGGCAAGATCCGGGCGGCGCTGGCCGAGGGCAGCGCGATCCCCGAAGGCTGGGCGGTGGATGCGGCGGGCCTGCCGACGACGGACCCCGCGCAAGCTCTGGCCGGGTCCCTCCTGGCGGTGGGCGGTTACAAGGGGTCCGGGCTGTCGCTCGCGGTGGACATACTCTCGGGCGTGCTCACCGGCGCCACGTTCCTTACGGATGTGTCCTCCTGGTCCGAAGCGCCCGGCGAGCCATCCGGCCTCGGGCACTTCTTCCTTCTCATCGACCCCGGTCGCCTGATCGGCGCGCAAGCCTTCGCTGCCGCCATGGAACGCTTCAAGGAGATCGTGGCCGGCACGCCCCGCGCCGACGAGGCAAAGCCCGTGCTGCTGCCCGGGCAGCGGGAGCAGGAGCGGCGCCGCGCCGCGTTGCGCGATGGTGTCGAAGTACCCGGGGATCTTCTGGCGGAAATCCGCGTGCTCGCCTCGAGATAAGGTCGAACGCTTCAGCCCAGCAGGATTTCCTTCGCCTGATTGATCTTGGCGGCCAGATAGGTCGAGCCGCCGCGATCGGGATGGTTCTTCTGCATCAGGCGGCGGTGCGCCTCGACGATATCCTCGTCGCTGGCGCCTTCGTCGACGCCGAGGATCTCACGGGCCTCCGCCGTCGACATGTTCGTCGTCTCGCCGCCGGGTCCCGACTGTCCGCTCCCATGGGCTTCCCGCCAGCCGTCGCCGTGGACGCGATCGAGATACGCCTCGAGCACACTGGCCGACTGGGCATCTCCGGCGCGGCACTCGGACAGGAGAGCCAGCAGGTCGTCGGGGGCGAGCTCCCCGAGCCGGCGGCCCTGGTAAGCGCCCTCCAGCACGACACCTTCCATCTCCCCGGTCTCGTGGTTCAGTGTCATGCGAAGAAAGCGCGTCTCCACATCCGATGCGCCGCCCGCGCTCGGGCCCGCGGCTCCCTTCATCGAGTTCGCGAAACCCTTGAACATGCTCGCCATGTTGGCCATCGCGAGGATGCGTTGGCCGAACATGAGGGCGGCGGCGACCGCCGCTATGATCGGGTTCAGGCGGCCGGTCACCAGGAGCAAGACCACTACACCGAGACCGCCGTAGAGCAGCAGGCGGCCCCGGGCACGCTTCTGCTTGGCCGACGGCGAGCGCTTGTACCAGCTGATGAAGAACAGTATTGCCGCGAGTAGCGCGAGGAAGATTACCGGATGCAAGTTCGCCGACCCTACTTGAACTGCCGGGTGAGCCGCAGCGCGGCGCCACCCTGTCGTTGACCGAAATCTTCGAGCGCCTTGCGTCCGCCGGCCGCGTAGACCGCGACGGCGCTCAACAGTTCGCGCAACTGCTGCGCGCTGCTCGCATCGAAGCTGCAGTAGGCGCCGCCGCTCAACCGCGCCACCTCGCGGAAAGTGCGTTCCGCGGCGGCGTCATTGCCCTCGTGAAAGCAGAAGGTGGGAACGCCGAGGATGCCGAGCTCGCCGGCGAGATGGCAGAGCCTGTCGATGTCCTCCTCCATGCAGTCGCCGACGAACACCAGCGCGTCGACCTTCTGCCGGCGGGTCTCCGCTAGCGCGTGCTCCAGAACGCGTTCGATCTGGGTCATGCCGCCGGCGCAGCGCACCTCGCTCATGTGCGCGAGAAGATCGGCGGAGGTGCTGAGCCACCGGGTCGCGTCGAACTCACGGAACCCGCGGTAGTAGCAGAGCTGGACGTCGAGGCCGCCGAGCGTATCCGTCGCGAGGAACATCTCCGACTGAATGTGGCAGGCACGGTCCCATGTCGGCTCGCGACTCGCCGTCGCATCCATGGCGAAAACGAGACGGCCGCGGGTGCCGGCGGCCTTGACGATGGGCGTGCTCGCCACCTTCGCGAGAAACGCGTCGACGTCGGCCTGGCCCGACTTGGCCGGTAGCTTGTCTTTCTTGTCCGCCATGCTGACTCGGTAATCTGCCCGGGTCCCGGGATTTTACCGCATCGGCGCCGGCGAAGGCCCCGATTCGGGGGAATCGTCACGATTAACCCGGGATGGGCCGGGGAGCGGCCTCAGAAGATCTGGCCGCCCACCTCGCCCTGGAGGCGATCCTGGAAGCGCTTGACCGCGCGCATGGATACCCGCAGGGCCTCCCGGGCAGGGGCCGGCAGGTCCTCGGGCGCGACCTCCTTGTCGAGCGGCACCCCGGCGCGTCTCTGCTCGAGCTGGTGCATGAGCAGGATGCCGAGGAGCTCGTCGTAGGCGGCGGAAACCGTGGCGCCGAAATCCTCGCTAAGCACTTCCCCGCGCACCAGGGCGTCGATGCGATCGGAGGTATTGCTCACATCGATACCGGACTTGAGCGCGAGGATGCGCGCGTTGTTGGCAACGATGCGCATACCGTTACGCTTGACGTCGACCACTTCCATGCCGTCCGGCCGATCGGTCGTCACGAGCCGATTGAACCAGTTGAGCGGCGCGCGTCCCTTGGCATCGTCCTCGGCCATGAATTTGAGAAGGCCGGGATTCCGCCGCAGCTGCTCGTTCACGTGCGCGCGCAGCGCGCGCGCCAGCTCCTCGTCACCGAACTGCGCGTTGAAGTCGAACACGATGTTCGACCATCGCGCGACCTTCTCGTTCGGGCGCTCCGCCATGTTCGTTATCTGCGACTTCCACGACGAGAGGGATTTCCGGTACATGGGGTTACGCGCCATGATGTCACCCGGGCACAGGATGTAGCCCACACGATCGAGATTGACGTTCAGGCGATCGGCGAAGTGCGCGAACCACGCATCGATCGCCTCGGCATCCCGTTTCGGGTGATCCGCGATGATCAGCCCGTTGTCCTGATCGGGATCGAGCATCATCTCCCGGCGTCCACCCGAGCCCATGATGATGAGGGCATAGGGAACCGGCGCGTCGCCGTGGCCTTCCGACTCGAGCTCGGCCACGGTCAGCTCGAGGCAACGCCGTTGGATAGCGAGATGGGTCTCGCTCAGTATGCGCACCGCGACCCGCGCCCGGCGGTTGGTCTCGAGCGCCAACGCCGCGATGTTGTCGATGCCGAGGTAGTGCTCGGCGAGCTCGTCATAGCTCTGTGCCCGGGACACCGACGGTAAGACACCACCCTGGTGCGCCCGCAGCTCGTACGCGATGTCGGTCTGGGAGAGCATTCCCACCGGCTGCCCGTCCCGGGTGACCACGAGGTACTTGCTGCGCTCGAGCTCCTGGATATCCTGGGCCTGCCACAGTGGCGTGTCGCCGGGGATCGCCGTGACCGGTTGCAGGGCGTTGGTCACCGGTTCACTCCCCGCGTCGACGCCATCTTCCGAGAGACGGCGCGCGAGGGTTCGAAATGTCACCATGCCGTGCAGATGGTGGTCGGGTCCGACGACCACCACGCTGCCGACATTGTCCCTCAGCATGGCCGCCACGACGCCGCGGATGTCGGTCTCCGGCGGGCAGGTGCTGAGGGGGGCGCTCATGATGTTGGCGGCGGGCAGCGTGAGTCCGCCGCCCGAGAGCTTCGCGCTCACGCTGCGGGCGCGGAGACCGGTCCCGATGAGCCGGTTGATGGCGTCGAAGAGCGCCGGCTCTCGATCCTCCGCCTCGCGCAGGGCGGAGGCCGGAAGCACCAGCAGCTCGGCATCCGAGCGGGCGGTTGCGCCGGAGGCGTAGGGGGAGTCGCCGAGGTAGCTCGAGAGACCCACGAGATAGCCTGGGGCGGCGATCTCGCTGCGGCCATCGGGACGCACGAGCTCGATTTCGCCGCGGCGCACAATGTAGACCTCGCCGAGGAAGGCCTGGCCGACCTCGAACAGGGTCTCGCCGGCGGCGATCCGCCTCTTCTCGGCTCCCGTCAGAAGCCGTTCCAGGACCGCCGGCTCGAGGTCGCGGAAACCCGGGGTCTTACCTACGAGCTGGGCGTCGGTTGTGTCGTTCATCGGGGCATCAGGCGGCAACAGGGATTTTTTCACCCGTCTACTGGATAATCGGGTCTGCGTTCGGAAGCATTCCATCGGGCGCCGGGAAAATAATCATGACAGACAAACTCGACGAACGTGCCCTAAATTACCACCGTCTTCCGGTGCCGGGGAAGCTGGCCATCGCCGCCACCAAGCCCCTGAGCACCCAGCAGGACCTCGCATTGGCGTACTCGCCCGGCGTCGCGGCTGCCTGCGATGCCATCGCGGCGGAACCCGGGGAGGCTTCCAGTCTGACCGCGAGGGGCAACCTCGTCGGCGTCATCAGCAACGGCACCGCCGTGCTGGGCCTCGGCGCGATCGGCCCGCTGGCCGCCAAGCCCGTGATGGAAGGCAAGGCGGTCCTCTTCAAGAAATTCTCCGGCATCGACGTATTCGACCTCGAGGTGGACCAGACGGACGTCGACGCCTTCGTGGAGATCGTCGCGAGTCTCGAGCCCACCTTCGGCGGAATCAATCTCGAGGACATCAAGGCACCGGAATGCTTCGAGATTGAGCGAAGACTCAGGGAACGCATGTCGATTCCGGTCTTCCACGACGATCAGCACGGCACCGCCATCATCGTCGGCGCCGCGGTCATGAATGCGCTCCGGCTCGTGGGAAAGAAGACCGAGGAGGTGAAGGTCGTCAGCTCCGGCGCGGGCGCGGCGGCGCTCGCCTGCCTGCGA
>CBDTYP010000122.1:0-8792 GCA_965364645.1 uncultured Gammaproteobacteria bacterium
CGGCGCCAACCTCCGCCTCGGGCGCGCCGTTCCTGCCGTTTACGTAACCCATGGGTCTATGCTGATTCCACAATTCGTTCTGGAAATTCTGAGGATTCTGAAATATTACGTCAAGTTCTTCTTGAAATCTCCAGTAAATTGGACTTAATCTTGCCGAATCGGCAGAGCGCCGAGTCACAACCGCGCCCCGGGGCGCCTATTACCTATCAAAAGGGGGGGGAACAGGACAATGGGTGGAGAGCCGACCGATCTGGCGAGCGCACTGCCGAGTCTCGACCGTATCCGCGAGGAGAAGGCCAAGCTCGAAAGCGCCGGCGTGAAATACGTGCTTTCGTGCTGGATAGACATGCTGGGGGTGCCGAAGACGAAACCGGTCCCCCTGAGCAACTTCGAAGCGCTGTGCCTCGGCAAGGGACCGCAGTTCGCCGTGCACTCGGTGTCCTTCGTCCCGGAGCTCGGCCCCGCGGATTCCGATCAGATCCCGCTCCCGGATCTGGACACCCTGGTGATCTGCCCCTGGGATCGGACCTGTGCCTGGGTATTCTCCGATCTCTGGTGGGAGGACGCGCCCTACAACCTGTGTCCCCGGCACGCGCTCAAGCGCAACATCCGCGACGCGGCCGACAAGGGCTACGCGGGCTACGTGGGTATCGAGCCCGAGTTCTTCGCCATGCGCTGGCGGGACGGCCAGCCGGTCAAGGCCTTCGAAGACGACCCCTACCCCGGTGAGGGCCTGCGGCCGCGCCGCCAAGCATTCGGCTACGACGTGGAGTTCACCGCGAACTCCATGGGTTTCCTCGGCGATCTCATCGACACGCTAGAAGAGCTCGGCTGGGGCTTGAAGGACGTCGTCGCCGAGGGCGGCTACTCCCAGTTCGAGCTCGACTTCACCTACACCGACATCCTGCAGATGGCGGATCGCTTCATCTTCCTGCGCATCCTGCTCAAGGAGACTGCCAAGAAGCACGGCATGTTCGTCACCTTCATGCCGAAGCCCACGGTCGGGGACTGGCGATCCGGCGCCCACATCAACTACTCGATGCAGCGCGCGGACGGATCCGGGGTCAACATCTTCGAAGACCCCGAGAACGGCGGATGGAGCGACGCCGCCTATCATGCCGTGGGAGGCCTTCTGCACCACGGCGGCGCGTTGACCGCCCTCGCCTGCCCAACGGTCAACTCCTACAACGGACTCGTGCCGCGGGTCGGCGGATTCGAGGGCGGTACGGTCACCTGGGCGCCCACCCACATGACCTATGGAAACAACAACCGCTCCGCGATGCTGCGTCTGCCCCAGAACCGTTTCTGCATCGAAAACCGCGCGGCAGACATGTGCATGAATCCCTACCTCTCCCTCGGCATGACCCTGGCGGCGACGGTGGCGGGTCTGACGGAGAAGATCGACCCGGGCAAGCCGCTGAACAAAGACCTCTACGAGCTGAGCGAGGAGGAGATGGCGGAGACCAGCAGCCAGCGGTTGCCGAGACACTTGATGGAGGCCGTCGAGATCCTCAAAGACGATCCGGTGGCGAAAGCGGTGCTCGGCGACGTGATGCTCGACTCCTTCCTCAAGTACAAAGCCGACGAGTGGGATCGTTACAACATGGCGGTGACGGACTGGGAGGTTCAGGAGTACCTGCGCCTCTACTGACGAGACCGCCATCGGAGACAGGACAATGGCGCCGGACTTCGACGTTTACGAGCTGGGGGACGTAACGCTCCAGTCCGGCGCCGTGCTCGCGGATGCGAAGCTCGGCTACAAGACCTACGGTGCGCTGAACGCGGCGCGCGACAACGTCATCGTCCTGCCGACCTTCTACACCGGCACCCACGCCCGCAACGAGGGGTACCTGGAGTCGGTTCCCGCGCTGGATACGGAGCGCTACTTCATCGTATCGGTGAACCTGTTCGGCAACGGCATATCGTCCTCGCCGAGCACGACGCCGCCGCCCCTGGACGGACCCCGCTTCCCCGGGGTCACCCTGTTCGACAACGTCGCGTGCCAGCACCGCCTGCTGACCGAGGGGCTGGGCATCGAACGCATCGCCCTGGTCGCGGGGTGGTCCATGGCCGGCTGCCAGGCGTACGAGTGGGCGGCGCAGTTCCCGGACATGGTGGCGGCGATCATGCCCTTCTGCGCCTCGGCGAAGACCTCGCCCCACAACATCGTGTTCCTCGAGGGAGTGAAGGCCGCGTTGCAGGCGGACAGCGCCTTCCAGGGAGGCGACTATACAGCGCCGCCGGAGATCGGCCTGAAGGCTTTCGGCCGCGTCTACGCCGGATGGGCCTTCTCCCAGACCTTCTACCGGGAAGGGCTCTACCGCGAGCTCGGCTTCGAGACCTTCGAGGAATTGCTGGCGGACTGGGAGCGCGATCACCTCGACTGGGACGCCAACGATCTGCTGGCGAAGCTGTGGACCTGGCAGCACGGCGACATCAGCGCCAACGACCGCTACGGCGGCGATCTCGCCGCCGCACTGGGGGCCATCACCGCCCGTGCGATCCTCATCCCCTGCACGACGGATATGTATTTCCCGCCGGAGGACAACGCCAACGAGGCGCGCCACATGCCGAACGCGGAGCTGCGCCCATACGACTCGCCCTGGGGCCACTGCGTGGCGACGCCGGGGCGCGACGCGGACTTCATGGCGTTTCTCGACCGGTGCGCGCGGGAGCTCCTCAATCCCTGACGACCGACTCGGTGTGAGAAATTCCACGGACGCGGGTGCCGAAGGGGTACCATACTGAGCCACGACTCGCTGCGAATGGAGGTCCCATGGCGTTCAGTGTGTGCTCATGGAATGTCGAGTTCTTCGGATCGAGACGGGCGGGGGAGACCCATGCCCAGGTCGCCACCCGGATCGACGATGTGTTCGATCTCCTCGCGAGCCCCGGGATTCAGTCCGACGTCTTCGCCATCTACGAGGTGAACGGGGGGCAGGTCTTCGACAAGGTCTCCGAGGCCTTCCCCGAATATTCCTGGCAGATCACCGAAGGGTCCGGGACGCAGCAAATTCTGGTGGGCTTCCGCATTCCCGCCTTCGTCACCCAACGCATCGAGTTTTCACGGGGCTTCACCGGGCCGCTGCGCCCCGGCGTCCTGGTCACCGTGCACGACCAGGGACAGGCCTACCCGATGCTGTTCCTGCACTTGAAGGCCGCGGACGCGGCCATCGACTTCGGCGTCCGCTCCTACCAGCACGACAAGGCGCGCTCCTTGCGCAAATCCCTCGATGCCGCCGCCGCGACGGATCGCGCCAACTTCATCATCGCGGGGGATCTGAACAACGTCGGAATGAACCTCACCTTCTCCCGCCGGGACATCAGCATCGACGAGGAGATCGCACGCATGAAGCACATGTACGAGTCGCGTTTCGACGAGCTCGTGCTGCAGGAGAAGAGCGCCGACGCCACATTCTGGAACGGCCCGGGCAGCTCCGATCCGCCCTCGGACATCGATCACGTGGTCACCGCTTCGCGGGTGAACATGGCAATGCTGCCCGATGGTGCGTCGGTAGAGGTGAAGGGCTGGCCGGAGCTGGCTACCGATGAGGAGAAGGCGGCGTGGATACGGCGCTTCTCAGACCACGCGCTGCTGCGCTTTACGGTGGAGGGGGCCGGATAGGAGAGCCCGGGCCGCGGTAGGCATCTACCGGCGGCCCGGGAAAGGATCGTCGGAAGGCTACTTGAGCGCTTCCATCGTCTTCATGATTTCGTCGCAGTCCGCTTTCGTCTTCTGTTTTTCGGGCGCTATCTCGTTGGCGTTGCCCGCCGCCTTCGCCTGCTCGTAGGCGGCGGCGTCCGTCGTGCACTGCTGATAGTCGTCCGCCAGCTGCATGCGCTTGGCTTTCATGTCGGCATCCGCCTGAGCGGCCTGCTCCTCGGGACTGGAGGAGCACCCGGCCATGAGTGCGAATACAGCTACCGTGGCGAAAATAAGTGAACGTTTCATGATTGTTTTCCTTTTGTCTAGCTTGTTACGCGATTACCCCGATCCGCCCGCAGATTCTAACAGCTCGATCCGCGGGATTGGGCAAAAAATCACGTCCGGCCGGTGGCCCGCCGTCGCAGAGCCTGGCGCGCGACGTGTACCGACATGAACAGGAAGAATCCGCCGAAGACCAGGCGCAGCCCGTCCGGCGGCAGCCAGATGGCAATGGCCGTGCCGATGGCGATTCCCGCGAGCGCCGCGGGCACCATTC
This sequence comes from uncultured Gammaproteobacteria bacterium, assembly GCA_965364645.1. Taxonomy (GTDB): domain Bacteria; phylum Pseudomonadota; class Gammaproteobacteria; order HK1; family HK1; genus JAABYT01. The sequence continues at coordinate 4,203 of CBDTYP010000122.1, forward strand.
GCCGGACCTCCCGCCACAGCACCCGTCCTGCGCGGCTGTGACGGATGCTCCCCGCCAAGGCGTTCGTCACATTGACCAGCAAGGCCAGGGGCAGACCCTCGCGCACCGGCAGCCCGAAGAGCACGGCGAATCCCAACAGGACCAGGGCGCCGCCGCCGACCCCGAACACGCCAGACAAGATGCCCGAGATGAAACCTATCAGCGGATAGGACCACCAGGGCGGGGCGCCATGCCACTCGCCCAGCCCGGCTTCCAGGCCAATATCCACGCCCACGTCCATGCCCAGGGCCTGGACAAGCAGGCGGATGGACATCACGACGAGGAACGCCGAGAACAGAAACAGCATCCAGCTGGTGCTGAGACGGGCCAGCATCCACCCGCCCGCCAGCGCGCCTACCATGCCCGCGGCGACGACGACGACGATAGCGAAGGGGTCGAGGCCCAGACCGCCGAATGACGCGTGCATCAGGAACGCCACCGAGGAGAGCACCACGACCGCCGCCAACGAGGTGCCCACGGCAACTTCCGCCGACGCGCGGCCGTACAAGACCAGCCCCGGTGTGATGATGATTCCCCCGCCGATGGCGATGAGGCCGTTCATGAGACCCGCGAAGAACCCGAGCACGCTCGCGCGCGCACGGGACAGAGAACGGGGTGTGTCGTCGCTCACGAAAGGCGCTGGGTCGAGGTGCGGTGTATCACCGAATCAGTATACCGGCCGGGCCCGCGGACGGCTGTCGCGCAGCGCGAAGGCGATCAGGATCGCGCCGATCGCGGCGTACGCGGCGAACAAAAGGCACACGGTCTCGATGGCGAGCCCGAGATCCATCAACCCGCCCATGGTGATGGGTCCCAGCGCCGAGGCGAACACACTCAGCGCGGTCGCCATGCTCCTGATGGCGCCGAGGTTCTCGACGCCGTAGAGCTCCGCCCAGAGCGCGGGGGTCGTGGTGAGTGCAACACCCGTATTGAAGCCGATGAGGATCATGTACGGCCATGCGGACCACGGATTGCCCAGCCAGGCCACCAGCCCCATGCCCGCCACCAGGGGCAGCAACATGAAGCGCATCAGGCGCGCCGCGCCGAAACGATCCACCAGCCTGCCCGCGACCAGCGATGCGACGATAACCGCGAGCGCGTAGATGCCGTAACTGCCGGTGATCCACTCGTGGCTCCAACCCTTAGCGTCCGCGAGATTCAGGTGGTGGAAAAACATGGCGGTGAGAATGAGAGAAGGCGCCAGGATCCCCGGCATGAGCAGATAGAAGCCCGCATCCCGCAGCACCTGCGCGCGGGTCCAGGACCTTTGCGCGAGCTCCGCCCGCTCCGGCGGCCGGGCGAGACGCGCCTCGTAGTCGCGATGACGCTCCGGGTGTCCGCGCAGGAGCCAGGCGACCACCGGTAGAAGCCCGACACCGAGTACGATGGCGATGCCGCCGTAGGTCGAGCGCCAACCGATCGCCGCGATGGCGAGCACGGCCAGGAACGGAAGGATCGCCTCGCCGACGGCGTACCCCAGGGTCGCCAGCGCGATGGCGCGCCCGCGCCCGGCGTCGAAGTAGCGGGCCATGCTCGTGACCGCCACGTGACTCATGAGCCCCTGCCCGGATTGGCGCAGCAGGAAGATCGCGAACACCAGCATGAGCGGACCCGTGACGAAGGCCATGAATGCGCAAGCCGCAATCAGCAGGACGCAGACGACGGCGGTGTAGACGCGGAGATCCACGCGATCGATGAGCCTGCCGGTGGTCGGGAGCAACAGCGCGCTGCCGAGGGTCCCGACCATGTAGATGGTCCCCCACGCGGTGTGGCTGAGACCGAACGCTTCCTGCACGCTCGGTCCGAAGATGCCGATGAAGTAGGTCTGGCCGAAGCTCGACGCGAAGGCGAGCACGAAGCCGAAGCTCAGGAACCTCCGGTGATCGGCGGCAAAGCTCAGGTACGCGGCGAGAGGCATGCGCTGGAGAAGTCCTTGGATGTCGTCTGGGTTCCGGTCGCCGGTTGCGACCGGTGCGCTATGATGCCCGTTCCTGCGCTGCGATGCTCACCGCGGCGGCACTGAGGCGATTCGGAGACACCCATGGCGGACATCCTCATCGAGCACGGCACGGTCGTCACACTGGATCCGGAGCGCCGGATCATCGATGACGGTGCCGTCGCCATCAGAGGCGACCGCATCGCCGCGGTCGGTACCCACGGCACCCTCGCCGACGCCGGGCCCTTCGAGACGACCATCGACGCCCGCAACATGGTCGTGCTGCCGGGCCTCATCGACTGCCATGCCCACGCGGGGCACGGTCTGGTAAAGACCCTCGGCGGGGACGACGGGGACGCCTGGTACCGCGCCTGCGAGGCGTTCTACACCCGCGCATCCAGTGAGGAATTCTGGGGGGCCGAGTCGGCCCTGGCCGCGCTGGAGCGCCTCAAGTTCGGCGTCACCTGCGGCGTCTCGCTCTTCGGCGGCGGCGACAGCATCCTGCGCACCGACGAACCCCCCTACGCCGATCGTCACTGCCAATCCGTCCGCGAGGTCGGCATCCGCACCTTTCTGGCGGTCGGGCCCTGCCGCCCGCCCTTCCCACGCCGCTTCGTCCGCTGGAACGGGGACGAGCAGGAGTCGCTGGACATCAGCTTCGAGCAGCAGCTCGCGACCTGCGACGCCATCGTCGAACGCTGGCACGGCGCCGAAGCCGGGCGCATCAACATCTGCGTCGTCTCCCCGACCCTGAGAAGCGAACACCTCGACGAATGCGGCTCGAGCGCGAGCGCCCGCGAAGAACTCCTGACCCAGGCGCGGGAGGCGCGGGCCTTGAGCCGCCGCCACGGCATCCTCTTCACACAGGACGGGCACACCAGCGGCAGCGTCGCTTTCGCCCACGAGCCCCTCGGTATCCTCGGCCCCGACGCCCTGCTCTCCCACAGCACGGATCTCAGCGACGATGAGATCCGCATCGTCGCCGACACTGGCACCCACATCGTGCACAACCCGAGCGCCGTCGCATCAATCCGCGGCCGCTGCCCGGTACCGGAGCTCCTGGATGCCGGCGCGAGCGTCGTGCTCGGCTCCGATGCCACCGCACCGGATCGCAGCGGTGACATGTTCAGGCACATGCAGCAGTGCATGCACTACCACCGGCGTCACTTTCGCGATCCGGACGTCCTCCCGCCGGGGAAAGTGCTGGAGATGGTCACCATCGACGCGGCGCGGGCCCTGGGACTGGAAGACGAGATCGGATCCATCGAGGCCGGGAAGAAGGCGGACGTCATCCTCGTCGATCTCTTCAAGCCCCACACGTATCCGTTTCAGATGCCCCTCCACCGCACGATGTACTTCGCGAACGGCAACGACGTGGACACCGTCATCGTCGACGGCCGAATCCTGATGCGGGGCCGGGAGGTGCTGTCCGTCGACGAACGAGCGGTGCTCGAAGCCGCCCAGAAGGAAGCGGAGCTCGCTCTCCGGCGCTCGGGGCTCGAGGGATTGACGGATCCCCGCCCGCGGCTGTGGGGCCACAGCCACTATTGAACAGGCACCGAGGTACGATGAAATGAAACGTTTTCTAGGTTCGATTCTCTTTTCGGCGATCGCCCTGTCGTTGCTCGGATGCACACAGATGATCCCAATCGACAGCGTCAACAACTCGGGAACGATCATCAACGAGCTCACGATGGATGAGGTCAGAGCAGCGATCGAAGAAGGCGCTGCAAACGCGGGATGGGATACGAAGGAGAGAGGGGAAGGTCAGATGCTCGCCTTCTTTCGAATCCGCAGGCACAGCGTCGTCGTGATGATCAACTACTCCCGGGACGAGTACAGCATCGATTACAGCAGTAGCAGGGAGATGAAGGTCCAGTGCACGGATGCGGACCACAAACAAGCCAAGAACATCATCATAACCGGCCGGAAGTCCTGCCCAGGAAGCGCGGACCCGAAATACATACACGGGAACTACGAGGAATGGGTCACGCGCCTCAAGGCGTCTATCAATCACTCAATCGTGTACGCTGACTGACGTCCGCGGAATGCCATGCGGCGACGAGCCGTGCCTCACCGCCGCAATCGCTGCTGCCAGGCCGGCACCGCCTCTATTGCCTTGAAGTCGTCTCCGATCGTGAAGGATCCGGACTTCTGAGCCGGCGGAAACTCCTCGAAGAATTTCAGGAAGGTGAGCATTTCATCATCACTTTCTTCGATACTTTACTAAAGCAAGGGATGCAAATATGACAAAGCAGCTTGCGGAAACAATTATCCAGATGACTTTCCCCATTTCGCTTTGTATCGGAGCTTGGGTCCAAAATACTACTTCTGCGTTCCAATAGCCCAGTAGAGCAAGCACCCCAACGACAGTGAACAGAAAAGCCAGAGCTGACATTAAAATCAGGGGAAACAGGTCATGTTTCATCTGAATAAACGACGATTGCTCACCTTACGACCAAACTCAGCGGCGTGTTCGAACGACATCCACTTCTAGTATCTTTCCTCGAAGATCTGCCCGTATCCGGATACAGGGAGCTGGATATCGCAGAGGTTCAACGCTTGCCATAGGGCAACTTGATTTGCGGTCAACACGGGTAGGCCAAGCTCCTTCT
>CBDTYP010000123.1:0-8774 GCA_965364645.1 uncultured Gammaproteobacteria bacterium
GGACTCGACGACCCTGGTAGTCGGCACGGAGTAGAAGGTCAGAACCCCGGCGGCTTCCCTTGCTCGATGACCCCGGTCATGTTCTGGATGCGGAACGCGTCAACGTTCTGGAGCAGGTAGTCTTTCTCCCGCCGCCACCACTTGTAACAGCGGCGCGTCGAGCCGAAGAGCCGGGTCCAGCGGTTGCAGTAGATGTCGCCGTCGATTTCCCAGGTGCCGCCGTCGCTGCCGGTCAGTCCCTGGGAGCCGCGCACCACGCCGTTCTCGTAGAAGACCATGGTCAGCTGCTGGCCTTCCCATGCGCCCCTGAACGTATTGCCGCTGATGAGCTTCCTGAGCTCCTCACCATTCAGTAAGACGTCGTCGTCACTCGGGTTCATACTCTCGCAGCCCGCCATCAGGCCCGCGAGGGTGAGCACCGTGATGAGTGCCAAGTTCTTGATTCTTTGCATCTCCTGAAGTCTCCTTCCACCTGGGTGGAAGCATTCTACCAATGTCCCCGCGGGAATCGTACGTTGTGCTACGCTGATACCTGATGTAGATCAACAATTTTCCTCTACAATATCTTCTGAACTCACCCGCCTCACCGCAACGAACCAGCCCATTGGCCCACTCAGAGCTCCCCAAAGCGACCTACCGATTGTGAGATTCCTCCACCATGCAGGCGGGCGAGCCCTGCTCCTGACCATGCTGCTCGCCGTCAGTTTTGCGTCCAGGGCGCAGTTGACCAGTGACGTCGCGGGTAGTGGGACCGGGACTGAGGCCGAAGCAGAACCGGACGCAAACTGGAGCAGCGACCTGAAGGCGCCGCTGCGGCGGCCTGCCGACGACGTTGGGGGGTCCTGGAGCGCGGCGCTGTTGTACGGGCAGATGACCGACGCGGCAATGGTCGACGTGTTCTTATTCAATTTCGGATGGGCCGACGCAAAGCTGCTTTCTGGGGATTTCGGCTACACGCTCAAAGAGGACAACGCGTTCCAGAAGTTCATGGATCCCGTCCTCAGCAACATCGATGTGGCGTTCAACGTCACCTACCAGGACGACCCGGCCGGGACAATCTTCGTGTTCAGTCCCTATATCATGGCGCGCTGGAATAAGTTTCCCTGGAGCAATACCATCCATACCAGCTTTGGTCTCGGGGGTGGATTGTCATACGCCACCGACATTCCGAGCATCGAGATAGACCAAACCGATCCGAACGGCGACTATAAGAAGCTCCTGCACTACATGGCGATCGAGGCCACGTTCGCGCTGCCCCAGCATAAGGACTGGCATCTCGTCTACCGTCTGCACCACCGCTCCGGCGTATTCGGGCTGATGGGGGCGGAGAACGAAGGTAACACGGCGGTCCAGATCGGAATTCGCCACTACTTCAAATAGGCGGCACTACGGTTTCGCCGGTGCGCTCGAGCCCTCGCCGATTGGTGCCTTCCTTCGATCAGGCGGACGCGCTCGGGCGTGAAGCGATCTCTGCGTGCCAACGCAGGACGTTGTCCGCTCCATCTTCGGGGATTGCGACGTCGACGCGTTTCGCGAACTCGATGGTCACGAACGCCGTGATGTCGGCAATGGTGAACGCGCTCCCCGCGACGAATGGATTGTCGGCGAGCTGCCCGTCGAGGAGGCCGAAGAAGCGTCCCAGGGTCTGCTTGCCGCGTTCGACGAGCGCCGGAATCTGGGGAACGCCCCCGGATACTCCGGAGAGGCCGCGATCCTCGAACATAGGCAGCGCGTTTCGCACCGCTTCGGACGCCGCGGCATAACCGATCAGCTCGACGCGCCGGTTCCACATCTCTACGATCGCCTTGTCCTTCGCATCGGTTCCCATCAGGGGCGGCTCGGGATGTATCTCCTCGATGTAACGGCAGATAGCCACCGACTCTGCAATGCAGGTCCCGTCATCGAGCTCCAGAACCGGTATCGCACGCACCGGATTGACCGCGCCGAACGACGCCTCGAACTGCGCCTTCTCCCGCGTGTTGATCTCCACCAACGGAACCTCGACCGACTTCTCTGCCAGAAACATACGCACCCTGCGCGGATTGGGCGCAAGCGCAAAATCATACAACCGCATACCAACCTCCACCAAATTCAGGGACAGTATACCTATTTCAGGGAACTACCCGGCTCGTCGACCGACTGCCTCGATCACATTCGAGTCCAGATGCAGGTCGAGCTGTGGATAGGCAATCGCGATGCCTTTCTCTTTCAACCCCTTCCAGATCAGTTCGCGCAGTTCGGATTTTCTCCCGCGCGACTCGTTCGCATCGTCGATCCAGATATCGACGGCGTAGATAACGCTCGAATCTCCAAAGTCACGAAGATACACGGCAGGCTTTTTCGCCGCCGATCGCCATTCGGTCTTCTCGACGACTTCCTCCAGCGTCTCTCGCACCATATCCAGGTCGGACTCGTATTCCACGCCCACTTGAATTTCGATCCTGCGCAGGCGGTCATGGCGGGTCAGATTCTGGACCACGGACTGTGCCACCGTCGCATTTGGAATCAGCACTTCCTCGCCATCGTAGGTGTTTGCCGTCATGATCCTCATGCCGACGCGTCGTACTATCAACGACATGCCGTCGAATTCGATCAGATCGCCGGGGCGGATGATCCTTTCGAGCCGAAGAATGGCTCCCGAGAAGACGTTCTCGACAATATTCTTGGCCGCAAACCCGGCTGCAACGGCGAAGAACCCCGTTGCAGCGAACAGCGTGGTCAGCCGGATGCCCAGGAGGTGCAGCGCGAGCTCGAAGCCTATGACCCAGACAATCAGCTGAGCGATGACCCCATAGACCCGCGATGATGACTCATGCTCGTGATGCAATCTGTCCACGAGCACCTGGACCGTCTTCCGGGCGATGCGCCCCAGCAACAGCGTTGCGACGATGACGGCCAGGATGGTCAGGAGCGATCCGAGCGTCGTCACCGTGTCGCCGACGGTGAAGAGAGGCCATCCCAGTATTTTGCTCAACATGTCCAACTGCTTTCCTCCTGGAAGAACTCTGGTGAAACGTGAGGCACGCCGCCCCTAGAATGTAATCTGTGCGCGCACGGCTCGCGGCTCTCCAGCCCGCCGAAGACTCCGGGCTAGACCAGGGCGTCGGCCAGCCGGTCGAACAGTTCCTGAAACGAGAACTCCGTGAAGACCAGGGGCAGGAACGGTATCAGCAGTATTGCGGCGATCATCAATACGCCTCGCAGCGTCGCCGGAATGAGGCGCATGGAGCGCACGTTGTCGAATGTCGCCGAGTAGTCCGCCATCGCGGATGCGTCGGTCGAGGCGAGCAGATCCTCGCCCACACCCTGCGCGTCCTTTCTAATCCATTTTCGATGGAAAGCATCGGAAAGCTTGTGAGCAAGGGATCCGTACTCTTCGAGACCGATCTGGCGCGCACGAAAAATCTGCCGGGTGAAGAAGAGGAGCGGTGCATAGATGACCGCGACGAAGGCGGTCACGAGCGCTGCAATTTGAAGTCGCTCGTCCCGAAAACTTTGTCCCTCGGATATGATGTCGTGACCAATCGTAGCCGCTGATACGGTGGCGAACGCAAGAAACACGACGACGAAGGCCTGTTGCGCCACGCCCAGATAACCGAGGCCTCCCGCGAGGTCCGGATGTGTGGGGCGGAGCACGAGCGCCAGGCGCGACACCCGGAACAGGAATGCGGCCCAGATGAGAAAACGCCAGAACCAGCGGAACAGGATGACCTGGAACATCGGCCCGCTCACCAGAAGATACCACCAGCCCGCGGGCGTGAATTGCACGCTGCCTTCCTGCGTGCTCCACATCCAGGACGTCGCGACGGCCTGGAGGGCCGAGTCGCCGTAGCCCGGCTTGAACTGCCATGTGATGCCGAATGCGAGCAGGATGATGACGATGTCAGGCCATACGGAATCGCGGGCCTCGCGCAGTTTCTCCCGCGCGGCCTGGAACCTGGACTGCTCCGCATCCGCTACGATACCCGAGGTTTCGAGATCCCGAGTGAACGTATCGAGCGCCGGGTCGATGACCAGATCGGCCATGAGGAGAATGGGGATCGCGATGAGGAATCGAACATGGGGCACGGGGTCCGCAAACAGCGGCTGAGCGACTCCGGTGCCAATCAGGTTGCCCTCGACGAGGGACAGCAGGACTAGAGGGAACCACAGGAGCAGAATCGAGAGGGCGATCTGCGCCCGGATCGGAAAGGTCGGCGACTCCGGCCCACGCATCCATATCTCGATGAGTTGGAACAGTCCGCCCGCGGAAAGCATACCCCGCCGCTCTGAGACGTTGGATTTAGTCTTCATCCGAACACGGACATTACGATGCCGTCCCCCATTTCGCGGGGACAGTATACCCAATTTGTCTCTGTACCAATTGGGTATACTGTCCCTGAATTTACGGGTGCCGGTGCAGGGTCGATCCTCATGTCCGTTCTTCTGGGCGCAATCGCGGATGATTTTACGGGCGCGACGGATCTTGCCAACACGCTGGTCAAGGAAGGCATGCGGGTCGTGCAGGTCATCGGCGTTCCGGACGATGACTTCGACGTGGGCGGGGTCGATGCGGTCGTCGTCGCGTTGAAGTCCAGAACCAATCCGGCCCGTGAGGCGGCCGAGCAATCTCTGGCCGCGTTACGCTGGCTGCGTGCGCGGGGTATGCGGCAGGCGTTCTTCAAGTATTGCTCGACCTTCGACTCCACCAGGGAAGGCAACATCGGTCCGGTGGCCGACGCCCTCCTGGAGGCGATGGACGGTGAGTTCACCATCGCCTGCCCGGCGTTTCCGACGAACGGCCGTTCCGTCTACAAGGGTCACCTCTTCGTCGGCGATCTCCTGCTCTCCGAGAGCTCCATGAAAGACCACCCGCTGACGCCTATGGACGACGCTAATCTCGTGCGGGTCCTGGGTAACCAGACATCGCACCGGGTTGGGCTCGTTCCGCACGAGACCGTTGCCCGGGGCGCCGAGCCGATTAGAGTCGCGTTCGATGCGCTGTGTGCCTCGGGTGTTCGTCACGGCATCGTCGACGCCATCGACGACGCCGATCTCCGAATCATCGGCGAGGCGGCCGCGGATCTCGGGCTCGTCACGGGAGGATCCGGAATCGCCCTCGGGCTCCCCGACAATTTTCGTCGCCGGGGTCTTCTCGACGCCCGCACGGGGCCCGCGCTGCCCACCGCCCGGGGGCGTGCCGCCGTGTTGGCCGGCAGCTGCTCCGTCGCGACCCGCGGCCAGCTGGCCCATGTCTCCCGCCGGTGGCCGATGTTCGGAATCGATTCGTTGCGCATCGCGGATGGGACCGACGTGGCCGCCGAAGCGCTCGAATGGGCGCTTGCGCAGCAGGCCGGCACGCCCGTCGTCATCTACTCATCCGCCGACCCGGAAGTCGTTGGAGAGGCTCAGGCGAAGCTCGGACGAGAAGAAGCCGGCGCGATGGTCGAGAAGGCGATGGCTGCCATTGCCAGCGGCCTGATCGCCGCGGGCGTCGACAGATTGGTGGTGGCCGGCGGCGAGACGTCGGGCGCGGTGGTCTCCGCCCTCGGCGTCGAGGCGCTCCGCATCGGTCCCGAGATCGACCCCGGAGTCCCCTGGTGTGAGGCGGTCCAGGAGCGGCCGTTGGCTCTTGCGCTCAAGTCGGGGAACTTCGGGGGAGAAGACTTCTTCGTGAAGGCGTTCGATATGCTCTCGGCACCATGAGCGACCCCGACCTCGAAGCGGCGCCCCTGCACGTCGCGCGGTCCGGCACGAGGATGGTCTGGCGTCAGCTCGAAGGGAGCAAGATGGAGCGGGGCATCATCGGCCCGATGGAGCCCGATCTGCTGGCGCATTATCTCTGGGAGGGAAGGCCGAGCTCCATGTACTTCTTCTGCATCGGTTGCGCGGGCGATGATGTGGAGTTCGATCACGCCGAGTACGAGAGCCTGTTCCCTCTTGAGGTCGGAAAGTCGGTCACCTTCCCGCGTACGATAGAGCATTGGTCCTGGACCAACGCGATAGCCGTCAGCGGCACGGAACGGCTCAGGCTCGACTTCGGCGAAGTGGATACCTACGTGATCGTGTCCGAGACGCGAGGCCTGAACAACCCGTTTCATGCGCGCAACGATATCTGGTACGCACCGAGTGTCGGATGGAACGTTCAGTTCCGGTATCAGGACAGCCGCGGTGAATCCTACGGTTGGCAGGCGGTCGAGTTCATCGCGCCCCACTAGTCGCTCGATCGACAACGTCGGCCCCTGATGTAAGATGCGCTTGGAGTAACCGGAAGAGGAATTACGGAGAACAATGAGCAGCGATAAGATGCTGGCGCGCAAAGACGGCGCCATCGCACACATGATCTTCAACAATCCGGAACGCCACAATGCCGTCTCCATGGAGATGTGGGAGGCGGCGGAGGCGATTCTGGCGGATTTCAACACCGACGATGCCATCCGCGTGATCGTGTTGTCCGGCGCGGGCGGCAAGGCGTTCGTCTCCGGCGCCGATATCTCCAAGTTCGGCGACGAGCGCGCCAGCGCCGAGGCGGTCAAGCGGTACGGCGAGACGACCGCACGCGCCTACACGAATCTCTACAACTCTCCGAAGCCCACGATCGCGATGATTCGGGGCTACTGCATCGGCGGCGGCCTCGGCCTCGCGGCCTGCTGCGATATGCGTTTCTGCACCGAGGGCTCGCGATTCGGCCTGCCCGCGGCAAGGCTGGGGCTCGGCTACTCGCTTACGAGTATCAAGCGGCTTGCCGACGTCGTCGGCATTGCGGCGGCGAAGGACATATGCCTGAGCGCGCGGCGCTACGATGCCGCGGAGGCCCTGGAGATCGGGCTCGTGAACGAAGTCCTGCCCGACGACACGCTCGAGAGTCACGTGGAAGAGTACGCCGCGAAGGTGGCGGCGAATGCCCCCCTTACCATTGCCGCCATGAAAAAGATCTTCGTCGAGCTCGTAAAGGATCCGGAGGATCGCGACGTGGCCGCCTGCGAGGCGGCGGTCGACCAGTGCTTCGCCAGCGAGGACTACCTGGAGGGACGCCAGGCATTCATGGAGAAACGCGAACCGCAGTTCAAGGGGCGGTGAGGTCCGTCAGAGCCGCAATCGACGAAGGTGGTCATCCCCTCTCTCATTAAAGATGGAAAAGCTCATGGACTATAAATGGCTCGGTCGCACGGGTATCAAGGTATCTCCTCTTTGTTATGGAACCATGTCATTCGGCGGGGACGCGGACGAGGCGGAATCCGCCAGGATGTATGCCGCCTGTCGGGAAGCAGGCATCAACTTTTTCGATTGTGCAGACGCCTACAGCAAGGGTCGGGCGGAGGAGATCCTCGGCAAGCTTATGGCCGGTGAACGCGACGACCTGGTTATCACGTCGAAGTGCTTCAATCCCACCAGCGATGATGTGAACGCCCGGGGCGGCAACCGCCGCCACATCCCGCGCGCGGTCGAGAACAGTCTGAAGCGGCTCGGTACCGATCGATTGGAAGTCCTGTTCATGCATCGCTGGGATCCGGTCACGCCGCTGGAAGACACCCTGCGCGCATTGGAAGACCTCGTGCGCGACGGCAAGGTGCTCTATCTAGGCGCCAGCAACTACTCCGCGTGGCAGGTCGCGAAGGGCCTCGGGATATCGCAACGGCGCGGCTGGTCGCGATTCGACGTCATCCAGCCCATGTACAGCCTGGTGAAACGCCAGGTCGAGTCGGAGATGCTGCCTCTGGCCCGAAGCGAGGAGCTCGGGGTCATCACCTACAGCCCCGTCGGCGGCGGCCTGCTGAGCGGCAAGTATGCCCCCGGTGTGCGCCCGGACAGCGGCAGGCTCATTTCCAACAAGGAGTACACCGCACGCTACGGAGAGGAATGGGTATTCGAGACGGCCGGCGCGTTCACGCAGATGGCGAACGATATGGGCGTGCATCCGGTGAGTCTCGCCGTCGCCTGGGTTGCGGCGAATCCGGATGTCACCTGTCCGATTGTCGGAGCCCGCAACCTGGAGCAACTGGGCCCGTCCCTCGAATCAGTAGGTATCGATATGACGGCCGAGCTGCGCGACGAGATATCAGCGCTCTCCCGAAGGCCGGCGCCGGCCACGGACAGGCTCGAGGAGCAGTCGTGAGTCGCCGTACGACCGGGTGAAGGGAGGAGCAGGGTATGGACTGCAGGATGGATGGTCGGGTCGCCCTCGTCACGGGCAGCAGCCGGGGCCTGGGACGCGCCGTGGCGCTGGAGTTCGCGGCCTCGGGGGCGCACGTCTGCATCGTCGCCCGGCGCGAGGATGTGCTGAACGAGACCCGCGAGGAGGTCGATGCCGCGGGTGAGGGCAAGGTGTGTGCCGTCGCCGCCGATGTCGGCAAGGCGGAAGAGATACAACGTGTGGTCGCCGCCGCCGAGGAGGCGCTCGGCCCGGTGGAGGTCCTCGTCAACAACGCGGGAACGTCGAGGCGCATGCCCTTCGAGGAGATCACCGACGAGCTGTGGGAGATGGATCTCGAGCTGAAGCTGTTCGCGGCGATCCGTGCCACGCGCCTGGTCTTCCCAGGCATGAAGCAACGGCGTTGGGGACGCATCATCAACGTGCTCAATACCGGCGCCAAGGCGCCCCCCGCGGGCGGCGCGCCCACCGCGGTATCCCGGGCCGCGGGCATGGCGCTCACCAAGGTGCTGGCGGGCGAGGGCGCGCCCCACAACGTGCTCGTGAACGCCATGCTGGTGGGCCGCATCGAGAGCGATCAGTGGTACGGGCGTTGGCAGGACGGCGATCAATCGCAGAGCTATGAGGAGTACCTCGCGGACAT
>CBDTYP010000124.1:0-8544 GCA_965364645.1 uncultured Gammaproteobacteria bacterium
AATCTACGCCGTCTACCCTTCCGGACGCTTCCTCTCTCCGAAGACTCGTGCTTTCATCGATTTTCTCGTGGAGCGTCTCGGAGAGAACGATAGATGAATGATCCCGAACCCCACTCGGCGGCGCTGCCGACCCCCCCCGGCGCCTGCGACTGCCACATGCACTTCTACGGCCCGAGGGAGCGCTACCCGTTGGCTCCCACCTGTCCGGTTGAGCCGCCGGCCGGAAGCGTCTCCGACTACCGCCGGATCCAGTCCCGCCTCGGTCTCGAGCGGGTGGTCGCAGTGCAACCCACGGCCTACGGGTTCGACAATCGCTGTCAGCTCGACGCGATGGCGGCGCTGGGGGATTGTGCCCGGGGTGTCGTGGTGGTCGGCGCCGCGGTCGAGGACGCGGAACTGGAATCGCTCACCGCCGCCGGCGTGCGCGGCATCCGCTTTCACATGCTCCCCGGCGGCGTCCTGCCCTGGGAATTGCTGCCGGAGATGGCGGCGCGAGTGGGTGAGTTCGGCTGGCACGTTCAGCTGCAGTTGGATGGGCGCCTTCTCACGGAGAAGGAAGACACGCTGCACCGCCTACCGGGTACCGTCGTCATCGACCATGTCGGCAAGTTTCTGGAGCCTGTGGCGGAAGATCATGAGAGCTTCCAGGTTCTGCTGCGGCTCGTGGAATCCGGACGCTGGTGGGTGAAGCTGTCGGCGCCCTACGAGACATCGAACACCGGACCACCGCTCTACGAGGACGTCGGCCGCCTCGCGAGAGCCCTGGTCCACGCGGCGCCGGATCGCATGCTGTGGGCATCGAACTGGCCGCACCCCTCGGCCCAGGACCATCCGCCGGACGACGGCGTGCTCCTGGATCTGCTGCTGGATTGGATCGATGACGACGCGCTTCGAAACCGGGTGCTCGTGGACAACCCCGTCAACCTTTATGGCTTCTAGGGAGGAGTCGATACGATGGCAAAGAGACGAAAGGGTAGGAAAGGCCACCAGCAGCGCAGCGAGAAGCGTCACAAGAGCGACGCCGCCCGGGCACACGCCCCCCGGCCTCACGATTTCGGCGCGACAAACCGGCTGATACTCGGTCTGGCGGTCGTGGGGATGGCGCTGACCGCCTACCTGACGGCTGTGAAGTGGTTCGGAGCGACGCCGCTCTACTGCGGCGCGGAATCGAGCTGCGACATCGTCCAGAACAGTCGCTGGTCGACCCTGCTCGGATTCCCGTTGTCGTTCTGGGGCTTCCTGACCTATGCCGTACTGGCGGCGCTCCTGTGGAAGATGCGCCGGCGCCGCGCGACGTGGTCCAAGGCGGCCCTCTTAGCCTGCGTCGGCGTCGGTATCAGCATCTACCTGACGGCGGTCTCCGTGTTCGAGATCCAGGCGACCTGCATGTACTGTCTCGCGTCGCTGGCCATTATGACGGCGATCTTCGCCCTGCTGTGCTGGACGAGGCCCGAGCAGATCCCGGGGCTCCAGTGGAAGACCTGGTTACCGACGGCTGCTCTGTCCGCCGTCGTCGCGGTCGGCGTCCTGCATCTTCACTACAGCGGCGCGTTCGATCCGGCGGCGGGGCCGGAGAAGCCCTACCTCGCGGCCCTCGCGACCCATCTCGAGGAATCCGGGGCGAAGTTCTACGGCGCCTACTGGTGCCCGCGCTGCCAGGAGCAGAAGGATCTTTTCGGGGCCTCGGCGAAACGGCTGCCCTATGTCGAATGCAAGCCGGGAGGGCCGAACGGTCCGGAGACCGTTTCGTGCGCCGCGAAGAACATCGACAACTACCCGACATGGATAATCGGCGGTCGGAGGTACGTCGGTGTCTCGGATGCGGAGGCGCTGGCTACTCACTCCGGCTTTCGATGGGAAGAAGCGTCGCAATGAGCGTGCGCAATGGACTTGGTGCCGGGAGCGAGAATCGAACTCGCACATCGTTTCCGATACCAGATTTTGAGTCTGGCGCGTCTACCAGTTCCGCCACCCCGGCACGAGTGGGTGGGCCACGAGTGGATGGACCATAGAGCGCGATAGTATAAGGAACGCGACCGTAGACGGTCTACGGTCGCGCGGCGTAGAAGGAGAGCACGGGGCTCCTGATACCCAGGTCTTCGAAGCCCGTGAATCCCGCCTCTCTCACCAGCGCCTCGGTTCGCGCTGGGCCCATGCAGGTGCCGAGTCCGGGACCGCCGTTCGCCAGCGACTGGGTCATGCAGTGGAAGACGCTGAAGCCGTAGTACATGGTCGCTATGGCGTGGCGGTTGTCTTCGAGGGTGTCGGCTGCGCGGGGCTCGACGATGAACAGAACGCCTTCCGAGTCGAGGAGCGCGCGGATCTCACGGAGCGTTGTGACGGGGTCGGCGAGATCGTGCAGGCAGTCACACGCGGTGATGAGGTCGTAGGTCTCGCTCGGGTCGAGGTCGCCCGTCTTCTTCGCGACGAATCGTACCCGCTCTCCCATTTGTGCCGATTCCGCCGCGGCCTTCGCGTGGCGGATGGATTCCTCGTCCGGATCCAGGCCGACGACGGTAGCCCGGGGGAACGCCCGCGCGAGCGTCATCGCCGCGCCCCCGGCGCCGCAACCCACGTCCAGCACTCGGCCCCCGCCTTCGAGCCTGGCCACCACGTCGGGCAGCGGCGCGAGCCAGCCCGTCGCTGACAGACGCTGCTCGTACTGGCCGCGGTTGATCATGTCCAGCGCCTGGATGCCTTCCGCGCCGTACGCCTCGAAGGGCACGCCTCCGCCCTGCTCGAAGGCTTCAGCAACCTTCGGTGCGACACCGAGCAGTACCGGTGCGAAGAGCAAGAGTCCGCCCATGAAGTGGTCGGTGCCCTCTGATGCGAGCAGGAAGGCGTGCTCGCCCGGCAGTCGGTAGGTCTCCCCGCCCGGTTCGTGCTCCAGATAGCCGGCCGAGACCATGCCCCGCAGCCACTCGTCCACGTAGCGGGACTGTAGGCCGCTCGCCGCTACTACGTCACCGAGGGTCATCCAGTCTCCGTCCGCCATGCAGCGGAAGAGCCCGGTCTTGACGCCGACATAGCCGAGCCCGGCGGTCATCGCTCCCGCCATGTCGGTGAACACCTGCCCGGAGAATGCCTTAATGCGGTCCTTGTCCACACCAGATACCCCCTCGCCGCCGGAACTGATCGACAGTCTAACGGTCGCTTCGGCAACTTGCCTGATCCCCGTCAGTGCGGCCGAGTCGGCAGGGCGATCTGCTACCATCCCCGCGCATGCGCGCCAGTGACTTTCGCTTCGATTTGCCTGCCGATCGCATCGCCCAGTACCCCCCCGCGAGCCGCCGCGAGAGCCGCCTCCTCGTGGTGGACGAGGGTGGCGGGCTCATGGATCGCGGCTTCGAGGCGTTCGGCGAATTGTTGAATGCCGGCGATCTCCTGGTCATGAACGACACGCGGGTGATGAAGGCGCGGCTCGCGGCCCGTAAGACCACCGGCGGCAGGGCCGAGGTCCTCGTGGAGCGGGTCCTGGACGAGCAGAGGATTCTCGCCCACGTGCGGGCGAGCAAGAGCCCCGGGGTGGGCACTGCGCTGGTCATCGCCGATGCCTTCGGCGCCCGGGTGAGCGGGCGCAGCGGCGATCTCTTCGAGCTCGAGCTCGACGGCATCACGGCGCACGAACTGCTGGAGACAGCCGGCCGCGTTCCCCTGCCGCCCTACATCCGCCGGGAGCCGGAGCCCGTGGACGAGGAGCGTTACCAGACGATCTATGCCCGGGAGGATGGCGCCGTGGCGGCGCCGACGGCCGGGCTGCACTTCGACGAAGCGATGCTGGGCGCGCTCCGCGACCGCGGCGTCGAGATGGCCTTCGTCACCCTGCGGGTGGGGGCGGGCACCTTCCAACCGCTTCGCGAAGACGACGTCGACGCCCACGTGATGCATTCGGAATCCGTTAAGGTGTCGGCGGAGATCTGCGAGCAGGTCGCGAAGACCCGCGCCAGGGGCGGGCGCGTTGTCGCCGTCGGCACCACCAGCGTGCGCGCGCTCGAGTGCGCGGCGGCGGGCGCTGCGCTGGAACCCTTCGAGGGCGAGACCCGGCTCTTCATCAAGCCCGGTTACCGCTTCCGGGTCGTGGACGCGCTGCTCACCAATTTCCATCTGCCGGAGTCGACCCTGCTGATGCTGGTCTGTGCGTTCGCGGGCTTCGACACCGTCATGGCCGCCTACCGCCATGCCGTCCGGCAGGGTTATCGCTTCTTCAGCTATGGTGACGCCATGTTCCTCGTGAAGGGCGCCCCATGAGTCACATGGCGTTCGAGCTCCTCGCCGGCGACGGGCCCGCCCGCCGCGGGCGTCTGCGCTTTCCCCGGGGCATGGTCGAGACGCCGGTGTTCATGCCCGTCGGCACCTACGGGACGGTGAAGGCCATGACGGCGGAGGAGCTGGAGGCGTGCGGCGCCGAGCTCATCGTCGCCAACACCTTTCATCTCATGTTGCGCCCGGGCACGGGACCCATCGCGGCCCACGGCGATCTCCACGGCTTCATGCACTGGGAGAGGCCGATCCTCACCGACTCCGGCGGCTTCCAGGTCTTCAGCCTCGGCGACATGCGCCGCATCAGCGAGGAGGGGGTGTCGTTCCGATCGCCCGTGAACGGCGATGCGGTGTTCCTGGACGCCGAGACATCCATGGCGGTGCAGCGTGCACTCGGCTCCGACATCGTCATGGCCTTCGACGACTGCACGCCCCTGCCGGCGACGGAGACCGAGACCCGAGAGTCCATGGAGCGGACCCTGCGCTGGGCGGCCCGCTCCCGGGAGGCCCACGGCCAGAGCGCCGCGGCGCTCTTCGGTATCGTCCAGGGGGGGCTCTCGCCGGATCTTCGCCGCCGGAGCCTCGAGGGGCTGTTGGCCATCGGCTTCGACGGCTATGCCCTGGGGGGGCTCTCCGTCGGGGAGACCCGGGAAGAGCGCGAGGCGGTGCTGGATGCGATCACATCGGAGATGCCCGTGGACCGGCCCCGCTACCTGATGGGCGTGGGCACGCCCCAGGACATCGTCGAGGCGGTGCGGCGGGGTATCGACATGTTCGATTGCGTGCTGCCCACCCGCAACGCCCGCAACGGCCACCTGTTCGTGCCCGAGGGGGCGGTGCGTATCCGCAACGCGCGGCACCGGGAAGATACCGGCCCCCTGGATCCGGAGTGCGCCTGCTACACATGCCGCAACTACAGCCGGGCCTACCTGCATCACCTGGAGCGCTGCGGCGAGATCCTCGGCGCGCGACTCGGCACCATCCATAATCTTCATTACTATCAGTCCCTGATGAGGGACCTCCGGCAGGCCATCGAGGCCGGGGCGCTGGAGGCCTTCGTGACGGCGTTCTACGCACGCCTCGCCCCTCGCAAGGCTACCGGCGAGGTGTCATAATCGCGCGTTCGATCAAATACCACGACGATTCGGGGTCATAAAGCATGGGATTTCTCATTTCCGACGCGTATGCACAGGGAGCCGGGGGCGGCGGGGGCGCGCCATTCGGCGACATCATGTTTCTCGTCCTGCTGTTCGCCGTCTTCTACTTTCTACTCATCCGCCCCCAGCAGAAGCGCGCCAAGGAGCACAAGAAGATGGTCGAGGCCGTCGCCAAGGGTGACGAAATCGTGACCAACGGCGGGGTCGCCGGCAAGGTGCTCGAGGTCGGTGACGCCTTTCTGACCGTGAACATCGCGGAAGGCGTGGACGTCAAGCTCCAGAAGAGCGCCATCTCCCAGACCCTCGTCAAGGGAACCATCAAATCCAGCTGAAGTCGAAATCCCCCGAGGCCTATCGGGTATCGCAAGCCCGTATGGCAAGGCGCTGAGTTCCCCGGCGACGACACATGAACCAATATCCTCTTTGGAAATACCTGCTCATCGTCGCTGTGCTGGCGATCGGTCTGTTCTTCGCCCTGCCCAACATCTACGGCAACAATCCCGCCGTGCAGATAAAGGCGGATCGCAGCGCGCCCGTGGACGAGATCCTCGAGGGGAGGGTCGTCGATGCGCTCGCGAGCCAGGACTTCGTGCCGTTGCGGGTCGAGCGCGACGATCGCGGCCTTCTGCTGCGCTTCGCCGACGAGAACACTCAGCTCGCGGCCAAGGACCTGTTGACCGGGGATCTCGGGGACCAGTACGTCGTGGCCCTGAACCTCGCGCCGGCGGCACCCACCTGGCTGGAGCAGGCCGGTGCGCTGCCGATGTACCTCGGCCTCGATCTGCGCGGCGGCGTGCACTTCCTGATGGAAGTCGACATGGATGGGGCTGTCCGCCAGGCCGAGCAACGTTACGCCTCGGACCTTCGCCAGATGCTGCGCGAGGAGAAGATCCGCTACGCCGGTATCTCCCGCCAGGATACGGGCGGCGTGCTGCTGCGCTTTCGAGACGAGGAGACCCGCGAGAGGGCCTACGATCTCATCCGCCGCGAGCTTCCCGAGCTGGTGGTGACCGAGCGCGAGGAGCGACAGAAGCCGGCCCTTCTCGTCAAGCTGAACGATCAGGCGGCGAACGAGGTGAAAGACTTCGCCCTGCAGCAGAACATCACGACGCTGCGCAACCGCGTCAACGAGCTGGGCGTCGCCGAGCCCGTCATTCAACGCCAGGGCAACGATCGCATCGTCGTGCAGCTGCCCGGCGTGCAGGACACGGCGAAGGCGAAGGAGATCCTGGGCGCTACGGCGACGCTCGAGTTTCGCATGGTCGACACCGAGCATTCGGTGCAGGAGGCCCTCACCGGCCGCGTGCCCGCGACCGCGCGCCTCTATAGAGAGAGTAACGGCGCGCCGATCCTGCTCAAGCGCAGCGTGATGCTCTCCGGCGACTACATCACCGACGCCTCGTCGGGTCTCGATCAGACGAACGGCTCCCCCGCGGTCTTCATCACCCTGGACGGCAAGGGCGCGAGCCTGTTCTCGAAACGCACGCGGGATCAGATAGGCCGTCCGATGGCGACCGTGTTCATCGAGAACAAGTCGGAGACGCGCCTCGTAGACGGCGTCGAGGTGAAGGAGGTCAGGACCGAGGAAACGGTCATCAACGTCGCCACCATCCGCGACCAGCTGAGTAAACGATTCCAGATTACCGGCCTCGACAACACCGAGGAGGCGCGGGATCTCGCGCTTCTGCTGCGCGCGGGCGCGCTCGCCGCCCCCATCGAGATCATCGAGGAACGCACGGTCGGGCCGAGCCTCGGTCGAGAGAACATCGAGCAGGGCTTCAACTCGGTCATCATCGGCTTCGTCCTGGTGCTGATTTTCATGGCGATCTACTACCGTGTCTTCGGCCTGGTGGCGGATCTCGCGCTGACCTTCAACCTGGTCATGATCGTCGCCGTGTTGTCCATGCTGCAGGCAACGCTCACGCTGCCGGGGATCGCGGGCATCGTGCTGACGACGGGCATGGCCGTGGACGCCAACGTGCTGATCTTCGAGCGCATCCGCGAGGAGCTCCGCAACGGCAACACGCCTCAGGCGAGTATCGAGGCCGGCTATAAAAAGGCGTTCTCGACTATCGCGGACGCCAACATCACGACCCTCATCGCGGCGGTCGTCTTGTTCGGCTTCGGCACGGGGCCGATCAAGGGATTCGCGATCACGCTCTCCATCGGCATCGCGACGTCGATGTTCACCGCCATCATGGGCACCCGCGCGGTCATCAACCTCTACTACGGCGGCCGGCGGGTCGAGAAGCTGCAGATATAGCCATGGAACTACTGAAGACCAAGACGAACATCGATTTCATGGGTCAGCGCAAGCTGGCGTTGATCTTCTCCAGCGTACTGTTGCTCATCTCGCTCGTCTCCTTCGGCGTGCGCGGGCTCAACTTCGGCATAGATTTCACCGGCGGCACCCTCATCGAGGTCGGCTTCCCGGAGAGCGCGGATCTCGTTGCGGTACGGGCCGATCTCGCCGATGCGGGATTCAACGACGCGACCGTCCAGTTCTTCGGTACTACCCAGGATGTGTTGGTGCGTCTCGCGCCCAGGGGCGATCTCAGCAAGGCCGAGCTCAGCAGCAGCATCCTCCGGATTCTGCGCCAGAGCGGGGGCGAGGGCATGCAACTCCGGCGGGTCGAGTTCGTCGGCCCCCAGGTCGGCGAAGAGCTCACCGAGCAGGGCGGGCTCGCGATGCTCATTGCGCTCGGCGCGATCCTGATCTACGTCTCGTTGCGCTTCCAATGGAAATTCTCCCTCGGCGCCGTGGCCGCGTTGTTCCACGACGTCATTATTACGATCGGATTCTTCTCCGTCCTCGGGCTGCGCTTCGATCTCACCGTGCTCGCGGCGGTGCTCGCGGTGATCGGCTATTCGTTGAACGACACCATTGTCGTCTTCGACCGTGTGCGCGAGAACTTCCGAACCATGCGCAAGGGAACGCCGGTCGAGATCGTCAACGCCTCGCTGAATCAGACATTGTCCCGCACCTTGATGACGTCGTTGACGACGCTGCTGGTGTTGTTTGCGCTCTTCTTCCTGGGCGGGGAACTCATCCACGAGTTCGCCACCGCGCTCATCGTCGGCGTTATCATCGGCACCTACTCGTCCATCTACGTTGCCAGCACGTCGG
>CBDTYP010000125.1:0-8513 GCA_965364645.1 uncultured Gammaproteobacteria bacterium
GCGGAGACGATCGATGCCCATCAGGCGCGCTCCCGGTGCACCTGCAGGCCGCAGATGTAGCCCCAGGTGAGGCAGGGCCCGAGCGTCGTTCCGGCGCCCACGGCCTTCGTGCCGAACGGATTCGCCATCACGTTCCCCGCCGCGTAGAGACCGGGAATCACCTCACCCCGGGTGTCGAGCACCTGTCCGCGTGCGTTGGTGCGCGCCCCGCCCTTCGTGCCCAGGATGCTCGCCTTGAACGGATAGGCGAAGAACGGCGGCACTTCGATGGTGCCCAGGGTCGGATTCGGTGTGTTGCCCGGGTCGGTCATACGGTACTTGTCCCAGTAGGAGTCACCCCGTCCGAAGTCTTCGTCCCGCCCGGCCCGGGCGAAGCGGCTGAAGCGAATCGCCGTTTCTTCCAACCCCGAAGGATCCACATCGATCTTGCGAGCGAGTCCCTGCAACGTCCGATCGTCGACCAGGGTCGCGAAGGCGTTCGTCTTCGGCAGCGCCATCGGGTACTTGGACGCGTACTGGCTGTCGTAGATGCGCCAGGCCGGTTGGTGCAGTGGCTCGCCGGTCTCCGCGTCCCGTTCGTCGAAGGCGAGGCCGAAGTTCATGTCCTTCTCGTTGACGAAACGCCGCCCGAGACGGTTCACGATCATCGAATGGGGAAGGTAATAGTCGCCGGCCGGGGCGCCGCGCACCCGGCCCTCGTAGGGAAGCGCCTTGGTCCCGAATATGAGCGCCTGATCCATCCGATCGAGCTGTGCGCCTACCTCGGCCGCCATCCGCTGGCCGTCGCCGGTGTTTGTCGATGGACTCCCCCTCCACTCGCCTTGGCCCGGAAAGTGCTCGGCCAGCATCGCATCGTTCCATTCGAAACCGCCGGACGCCAGCACGACGCCTCTGCGCGGGCGAACGACGATCGTCTTGCCGTCCCGGGCAACCTCGACGGCGGCGACGCGACCGGCCTCCATGACCAGACGCCCGGCGGGCGCATCCGTCCATATCGTGCAACCGTTACCCAGGCATCCACGCAGCAGGCCGACCACCAGCGCGTTACCCATGACCCGCTTGCCGGTCACCATCCGGTAGAACATACGGGGGGCGAGCCGGAACAGGAGGCGCTTCCCGTCGGCGTAGAGGTAGTTGTCGTGTGCTTCCTCGTAGTTGATCCAGGGGGAGAACATCGGCCCCCGAACCCGTCGGCGCCAGGACCCGAGTGGCAACGCCGGGATGGGCCGGGGTGAGACCATGCGCCCGAACCGCTTCCCGCCGGGGGCCTCGACGTAGGGGTCGGGCTCCCGGCTCGGGGCGAAGCGAAGCGGTGAGTTCGCCTCCACGAACGCGAGCATCTCCGGCGCGTGGTCGACGAACGCGACCCAGAGCGGCTCCTCGACATTGTGCCACCCCTCCGGGGCGACGGCCCGGATGTAGTCGAGCGCCTCCTCCCGGGAATCGGTCGCGCCGATACTCGCCTGGTGATGGTGGCAGGGCACCCAGACTCCGCCGCCGGACATCGCCGTCGTGCCACCCACGAGGCCGGACTTCTCCAGGATCAGGACACGCGAACCGCGGGCGGACGCACTCAGTGCCGCCGACAACCCGGCCGCCCCGGTGCCGATTACGACCACGTCGTACCCGTTCTCGTCGGTCATTCCCCTCACCTCGGCAAGTCGAAGCGCCTCGAGTCCGATGATACCGCGGCTTCGTCCACTGTAATCGCCGGAGTGTGATCTGTTATAAGCAGTGGTGCTGGACATCGTGGGAGATCAGCGAGATGACAAAGAAGAATCACGGACTGCGCTTTCAGGTTCTCATTCTGCCCAACCTGCCCTGGGACGCGCTCCTGGGACGATTCAAGCACGTCGAGGATCTGGGATTCGATCTCGCGGTGACCGCGGACACCTTCACGGATTTCCTGAGTCCATCGAGTCCCTGGTTCGAGCTCTGGACCGTACTTGCGGGGGTCGCACAGTCCACGAGCAGGATCCGGATCGCGCCCTGCGTCGCACAGATACCTCTCAGGAACCCGGCCTTCTTCGCGCGACAGGCGTTGACCGTGGATCACATCTCGAACGGCAGGCTCGAGATCGGTCTCGGATTGGGACTGACCGCGGATCCGGGAACCCCGATGATGGGGATGCCGAACTGGAGCAACAAGGAGCGGGCCGCGCGTTTCAAGGAGTACGTAGAGATCGTCGACCTGCTGCTCTCAAACGAGGTCAGCTCCTACGAGGGGCAGTTCTATCAGGTCAACGACGCGGTCATGAACCCGCGATCGCCCCAGAAACCCCGCCCGCCGATTACGATCGCGGCGATGGGGCCGCTCATGATCAAGTACGCCGCGGAGTACGCCGACACCTGGAATACGATGAGCTTCGCCGAGGAGTTTACGGATCAGCTGAACGAGACAGAGGTGCGCGTGTCGAAGTTCCTCGAGCACTGCGCCGCTATCGGGAAGGGCGACGACATCCCGAGGATCTCCTACAACATGTACGATGCGCGCTCGCGATCGGGCGGCGGAAGTATCGCGTACTACGAATCGACCGATGCGTTCGCGGACATGGCCCGACAACTGATCGGAATGGGTATTAGCGAGCTCGGCCTCTACTACCCGATGCTGGAAGAGCAGGTACCCGTGTTCGAGGCGATAGCCCGGGAAACGATTCCGGCGCTTCGAAAAGAGGCGACGTCCGGATAGTCGGGCAGACTCACTCGATCGTGAATCCCGAGTAGCCCTCGGCCACGACCTCCTCGCACTTCCGGCAGTAACCGGGGAAACCGCCGAAGTAGGGCATGAAGACCCTGGGCTTCCCGGAGACGTTGGCACCCAGGTACCAGCTGTTGGTGGTTGCCTTCAGGCCATCACCGACGACATCCTGAACGTGATCCCACCACTCGCGCTCGGCGGCGCTCTCGGCCTCGATCACGGTATGGTTCGCTCTCTTCATATAGGCGAGACACTCGGCGATCCAGTCAACGTGCTGCTCGATGGTGGGCAGCATGTTCGTGAAGACCGACGGACTGCCCGGACCGGTGATGGTGAACAGGTTGGGAAAGTCGGCCATGGCGAGACCGAGATAGCTGCTCGGACCGTCCGCCCAGCGCTCCCGCAGACTGGCGCCGCCCCTGCCGCGAATGTCGACGTTCATGAGCGCGCCGGTCATTGCGTCGAAACCGGTGGCGACGACCAGCATGTCGACCGCGATCTCCCTTCCCCCGGCGTGCACCGCGGTCTCGGTGATCGCCTCGATGGGCTGCTCCCGGACGTCGATCAAGGTCACGTTGTCCCGGTTGAATGTCGCGTAGTAGCCGGAATCGACGCACAGGCGCTTGCCGCCGATGATGTTTCCGGGACACAGCGTCTCGGCTACCCGCGGATCCGAGACGATCTCGCGGATCTTCCCACGCACGAAGCTTGCGGCCGTGTCGTTCGCCTCCTTGCTGACGATCAGGTCACCGTAGGCGCCCATGAACGTGAGGCCGCCTTCCTGCCAGCGCCGTTCGTACTCCGCGTCACGCTCCTCGGGCGCGGACTCCAGGGCCTCGCTCCTGTTGAAGGGACCGTCGATTCCCGGATGTGTCTTCTTCGCGCGCGCGCGCATCCCCGCGTAGTCGGCCTTTACTGCCTTCACGTGCTCGGGGTCCAGTGGCGTGTTGTGGGCCGGGATGGAATAGTTGGGCGTGCGCTGGAAGACGTATAGATGGGAGGCTTCACGGGCGATCAGGGGGATCGATTGAATGGCGGAAGAGCCCGTGCCGATGACTGCGACCCGCTTGCCGGTGAAGTCAACATTCTCGTGGGGCCACAGGGCGGTGTGGTAGGTGGGACCGGCGAACGAGTCCAGCCCTTCGACGTTCGGCCAGTTCGGCACCGACAGGCACCCCGTGGCCATGATGCAATAGCGCCCGGCGAAGGTGCTTCCGTCTTCCGCCTCGAGAAGCCACCGCGACGCCGCGTCGTCGTAACGGGCCGCGGCGATACGGGTCCCGAACCGGATGTCTCTGCGCAGATCGTAGCGATCGGCGACGTGCTCGGCGTAGGCGAGGATCTCCGGCTGCGGCGAGTAGCGCTCCGACCACTCCCACTCCTGCTGCAGGGCGTCGTCGAACTGGTAGGAGTACTGCATGCTCTCGATGTCGCAGCGGGCGCCCGGGTAGCGATTCCAGTACCAGGTGCCGCCGACGCCGGAACCGGCCTCGATCACGACTGCGCTGAGCCCGATCCCCCGTAGCCGGTGCAGCATGTACATCCCGGCGAACCCCGCGCCGACGACGACCACGTCGACCTTCGATTGGGCCGTGTTGTTCAGACTATCCCCCACGAGTTCCCACCGGCGACGCCGCCCCGTTCGAGTCGACCGACAGTGTATATTGCCCGCCAGGCCACGTGAACGCGGTGCAGACATGGAGTGGGACGAGTGCGCGAGCTAGAGGTCAGCGGCGATGCCTATCAGATCGGACGGGGTCTCGGGGAAGCCGCGGCAACGGCAATCCGCGAGGTCGTCCCACGCCTGGCGCGATTCCAGTCGCTCGAGAACGAGTGGGCCGGGAGCGATCGACTGCAGGCGTTGCTGGGCGCCGCGCGCGGGGCATTCCCCCAATACGTGCGGGAGATCGAAGGGATAGCCGACGGCGCCGGTGTCGGCTTCGAGACCATGTTCCTGTGGAACTGCCGCGGTGATTTTCCTGGTGGCGGAGACCAACAGCATGCCGAAGATGCCGGATGCACCACCGTCATGATCCCCGCGCTGGGCAACGAGCCGGCGATCATCGCCCACAATGAGGACGATCAGGCGGAGCTCGACGGCCATTGCTTCCTGGTGCGCGCGCGGCCGAGTGACGGCATCGCTTTCACGAGTTTCTACTCGCCGGGCCTGCTCCCGGGACACACGTTCGGCGCGAACGATGCTGGTCTCGTGCAGACCATCAATCACATCCGGCCCCATGACCAGACGGTCGGCATCCCGCGTCACATCGTCACCCGCGCCGTCCTGGGGAGCAGCGATCTGGACGCGTCGCTCGCCATCCTGGGTCGCGGCGACCGGGCGAGCGGCTTCCACCACAACCTCGGACAGGCGGGGGACGATCGGCTCCTGTCGGTCGAGGCGCCTGCGAGCCGCTGCGTGGCGCACCCTGTCCGCGCCGCTACCGTGCACGCCAATCATCTGGTGTTTCCCGAATGCGCCGATATAGACCAGGAGGCGACCGAATCCTCCCTGCGCCGTCAGCGGCGCGCCGCGTTGCTCATCTCGGCGGGTGCGTTGGAAGATCGCGACGCAACGATGGTGCTCGGCGACACGGAAGATCCGGACCTGCCCATCTGTCGGAAACGGCGCGGCGGGGTCGACACGGGCTACACGTTGGCGAGCGCCCTGTTCTCGATCGCCGACGACCGTGTAGACTGGCGCGTGCACATGCATCCCGGGGAAGCGCCGGAGTTCAGTGGCCGGAGCCTTCTTTCCCTGACAGATAGTCATCGAGCTTGAAGTTCAACTCGATCCACACGCCCTCCGGGCTCTCGACAAAGATCTGATGCAGCCCGATGGCGGAAAGGTTCTGCTCCATCAGGGTCGCGCTGGAGCCCGGCGACGCGGAAGGGATCGCCACCCGGAGGATCGCGAGCGCCTCCTGGAGGGTTTAGGGAGAGCGGGACTCGAGTAGGGAAACGGGTGCGCCTGGTTCAGGCGAGAGCCATCCAGATCAAGTAAGCGACGCTCGCGAGAACGAGGCCCACGCTCCAGACCATCAGCCACATCTGCCGCCCGTGGCGAGCGAGCCACATGAGGACGAATCCGATAATCAACGACATGATTACCGTGACTAGCAGCATGTCGTCGGTGGCCTGGGCGCCGGAACCCGGGTCGCTTCCAATTCGATACCGCATCAATTCCATCCATCGGCATGGCGCCGATACCCGAACTTCCCTCGATTCGGTATGGTATCCCCGGGCGTACCCGGCGGGCCAGTGATGCTGGATGTGATCGACGAAGACCTCACGACGCGTGTCGACGAGTGGCTCGTGGACTTCGAGGACGCACTGTCGGATGTCGATGCCGGAGCGCTCGCATCGATCTTTCAAGCGGATTGCTACTGGCGCGACGTGCTGGCATTCACCTGGCGGATCACGACCTTTCAGGGGGTGGCGGATGTCGCATCGGCATTGCACGCACAGGCCGGACGGGCGGGGACGTCCGGATTCGAGACAGATCGCGCGCGGGCGGCCCCACGCCGCGTCACGCGCGCGGGAACCGAGTGCATCGAGGCGATCTTCGCTTTCGACACGGCGATCGGCCGGGGCAGCGGGGTCGTCCGTCTCAGAACGGACCCAAGCGACGACGACAGGCTGAAGGCATGGACGCTGCTGACGGCGCTGGAGGCGCTCGCGGGCTTCGAAGAACGCGTGGGCGCGGCCAGGCCGACGGGCGAGGCCTATTCCCGGGACTTTCGCGGGCCCAACTGGCTCGATCTCCGAAAAGAAGCCGCGGAGTACGAGAACCGGGACCCGGCGGTGCTGGTGGTCGGCGGAGGTCAGGCCGGTCTTTCGATCGCCGCGCGGCTGACCCATCTTGGAGTAGACACGCTGGTAGTCGATCGTCACGGCCGGATCGGCGACAACTGGCGCAAGCGCTACCACGCACTCACCCTCCACAACCAGGTGCAGGTCAACCATCTGCCCTACATGCCGTTTCCGCCAACGTTTCCGACCTACATCCCCAAGGACATGCTCGCCAACTGGTTCGAGATATATACGGAAGCGATGGAGATCAACTTCTGGCCGGGTACGGAGCTCAGTGGCGGGACCTACGACGAAGCGGCGCAGTGCTGGAGCGTGCGGCTGACCTTGGCGGACGGGACCGAGCGTGAGATGAGTCCCCGGCACATCGTCATGGCGACGGGCGTCAGCGGTATTCCCCTGGTGCCGGAGCTTCCGGGACTGGAAGACTTCGCCGGCACCGTGATGCATTCCGGCGCGTACGACGACGGCGCGGCATGGTCGGGTAAGAGGGCGATCGTCGTCGGCACCGGCAACAGCGGCCACGACATCGCCCAGGATCTCCACTCCGACGGGGCGACGGTCACGCTCGTCCAGCGCCGCTCGACTTTGATCGTCAATGTCGAGCCGAGCGCGCAGATTCCCTATGCCTTGTACGACGAAGGCCCGACGCTGGAAGATTGCGACCTCATCGTCACCGGCATGCCCTTCGCGGTAGCGCGTCGCTCCCATGTGATCATGACCGAACAGGCGAAGAATCTGGATCAGGATCTGCTGGATCGACTGGCGGCGCGGGGCTTCAAGCTCGACTTCGGCGAGGACGGCACCGGCTGGCAGTTCAAGTATCTGACCCGGGGCGGCGGCTACTACTTCAACGTCGGCTGCTCGGATCTCGTCGCCGACGGATCCATAGGGCTCGTCCAGTTCTCCGAGATCGATCGCTTCGTCGCGGACGGTGCCAGGCTGCGGAGCGGCGAGAGCCTCCCCGCCGATCTGATCGTGCTCGCCACCGGCTACAAGGGCCAGGATGCCCTGGTGCGCCGATTGTTCGGCGAGGCTATCGCCGATCGCGTCGGCCCCATCTGGGGCTTCGGCGAAGACGACGAGCTGCGCAACATGTTCGCGCGCACCCCGCAACCCGGCCTCTGGTTCATCGCCGGCAGTCTTGCCCAGTGCAGAATATATTCGAAGTATCTCGGGCTGCAGATCAAGGCTTGCGAGGAAGGCCTGATCCCTCCGAATCTGAGTTGAGGTCGTCTCGAGGAAATGCTTCCGCGGAATCGCGCCATGGCCAATACCTCCGGAATTCGAGCGTCAGCCCTGCTCGCCGTGCTTGCGCTGGGCGCTCAGCCCGTAGCCCATGCCTGCGATCCGAGGGTGCCGACCCCGGAGACCAGCCCCGGCCCCCATGACTATTCCTTCGCTCCGGCGAGAAGCGCGCTCTGGCGGGAAGGAGACGGAGGCGAGCCGCTCCTATTGCACGCCCGGGTGCTGGATATCTGCGGCAAGCCGGTGCCGGAGGCGCGGATCCAGATCCTGCACGCGAACCAGGACGGCGATCACGAGCCGGATCGCTGGCGCGCCGTGCTTCACGCGGATGATCGCGGGGAGTTCAAGCTGGTCACGGTGTATCCCGGATACGCGGGCAGCATTGCGCGGCACATTCACTTCGTCGTAACTCACGCCGACCATCAGACCCTCGTAACGCGCCTGTTCTTCAGGAACGACCCCGCGGCGGACAAAAGCGTCGAAGAACTCACCGTCGTGCTCGATGAGGTGCGCCGTGGCGACGTAACAGGCTGGACCGGGGGCTACGAGTTCGTGTTACCCCCGAAGTAGGCTCCGGCTATTTCGCCGGTCCATCGACGACCTTGGTCTTGAAATCCGCCGGCGACACGATCTCGAGGACCTCGAAGTCGTTCGAGCACGAGATCTCCCGATGCTTGATCATGGGGCGCTGGAGGATGCAGTCGCCCTTCTTAATCGTGCGCACACCTCCGTTGCCATCTGCGGAACGCACGGAAAAACG
>CBDTYP010000126.1:0-8426 GCA_965364645.1 uncultured Gammaproteobacteria bacterium
GATCACCGCATCATCGACGGCCGCGAGGCGGTATTGTTCCTGGTGGCGATCAAGGAAGCCATAGAGGATCCGGCACGCCTGCTCCTCGGTGTTTAAACCCGCGTCCACGGGGGACGAATAACAATGAAGAGTTATGATGTGGCCGTCATAGGCGGCGGCCCGGGGGGCTACGTCGCCGCGATCCGCTGCGGTCAGCTGGGTCTCACTACCGCGTTGATCGACGAGTGGCTGGGGGCGAACGGCAAGCCGGCGCTCGGCGGCACCTGCCTCAACGTGGGCTGCATCCCGTCGAAGGCCCTCCTCGACTCTTCTCACCACTACCACAATCTCGAGCATCTCCTGCCGGCCCACGGCATCACCGTCAAGGGCGCCGCCATCGACGTCGCCGCCATGCAGGCGCGCAAGGACAAAGTCGTGCTGACCATGAACCGCGGCGTCGCCGCGCTTCTGAAGAAGAACAAGGTCGACGCGTACAGCGGGCACGGGTGCCTCAAGGCCGGTAACCAGGTCGCCATCGCCGTCCACGGCGGCGACGAGGAGGTGGTCGAAGCGAAGAA
This sequence comes from uncultured Gammaproteobacteria bacterium, assembly GCA_965364645.1. Lineage (GTDB taxonomy): Bacteria > Pseudomonadota > Gammaproteobacteria > HK1 > HK1 > JAABYT01. The sequence goes on from CBDTYP010000126.1 coordinate 558, forward strand.
CGTCATCCTCGCCAGCGGCTCGGTGCCCGTCGACATCTCCGTCGCGCCGGTTGACGGCGATCGTATCGTCGACAACGCCGGCGCACTGGCCTTCGACGCCGTGCCGAAGCGCCTCGGCATAATCGGCGCGGGCGTCATCGGCCTCGAGCTCGGCAGTGTCTGGAATCGCCTCGGCTCCGAGGTGGTGATCCTGGAGGCGCTGGAGGATTTCCTCGCCGCCGCCGACAGGCAGATCGCGAAGGATGCCCTCAAGGCCTTCACCCGCCAGGGACTCGACATCCATCTCGGCGCCCGGGTCACCGGCGCCAAGGCGACCAAGAAGGGCGTCAACGTCAAGTACGAGGACAAGGATGGCGCCAAGGCGCTGGAAGTGGACCGGCTCGTAGTGGCCGTGGGCCGGCGGGCCAACACCGACGGGCTCGTGGACGCGGACGTCGGCCTCGCCCTCGACGAGGCCGGGCGGGTGCAGGTGGACGATCACTGCCGCACTAACGTCGACGGAGTCTATGCCGTCGGGGACGCAGTGAAGGGCCCGATGCTCGCCCACAAGGCATCGGAGGAAGGCATCGCGGTCGCGGAGCTGATCGCCGGGCAGCCGGCTCACATCGATCACCGCACGGTGCCGTGGGTGATCTACACCCATCCCGAGATCGCCTGGGTGGGCGAGACCGAGCAGCAGCTGAAAGACAGGGGCGTCGAGTTCCGTACGGGGAGCTTCCCCTACCGGGCGCTGGGGCGCGCCCACGGCGCCGGAGAGACCGACGGCTTCGTCAAGATCCTCGCCGACGCCAGGAGCGACGAGATCCTCGGCGTGCACATATACGGCGCCCAGGCCTCGGAGCTCATCGCCGAGGCGGTCACGGCCATGGTGTTCCGGGCCAGCAGCGAGGATCTCGGGCGGACGATCCATGCGCACCCGACTCTGGCGGAGGCCATGCACGAGGCGGCGCTGGCGGTAGACGGGAGGGCCATCCATATGTAGGACGCGGCCTCAAAATCGGAGATAATGGTCGGTCTTGACCCGCTATCTCTAACAGGAAACACCCCATGGCCGACTCCTTCAACGCCCGCTCGACGCTCGACGTGGAGGGCAACGGGTACGAGATCTACCGCCTCGACTCCCTCAGCCCCAAGTTCGACCTCACCCACCTGCCCTATTCGCTCAAGGTGCTGCTCGAGAACCTGCTTCGCCACGAGGACGGGGTCGACATCACACGGGACGACATCGAGGCGCTGGCCGGCTGGGACGCGAAGGCGGAGCCTTCGGTGGAGATCGCCTTCACCCCGGCGCGGGTGCTCCTGCAGGATTTCACCGGCGTACCCGCGGTCGTTGACCTCGCCGCCATGCGCGACGCCATGCGCGCCCTCGGCGACGATCCGGAGAAGATCAACCCCATGTCGCCCGCGGAGCTGGTCATCGACCACTCGGTACAGGTAGACGCCTTCGCCGATTCGAACGCCGTCGATCTCAACGCGCAGTTGGAGTTCTCCCGCAACAAGGAGCGCTACGCGTTCCTGCGTTGGGGCCAGAACGCATTCTCGGACTTCAAGGTCGTGCCCCCGGACACAGGCATCGTGCACCAGGTGAATCTCGAGTACCTGGCCCGCGTCATCTTCGCCGCCGAGCACGACGGCGCGACCCGCGCCTTCCCGGACACCGTCGTCGGCACCGACTCCCACACCACGATGATCAACGGCCTCGGCGTCCTTGGCTGGGGTGTCGGCGGCATCGAGGCGGAAGCCGCCATGCTCGGTCAGCCCATCACCATGCTGATCCCCCACGTGGTCGGCTTCGAGCTCACAGGCCAACTGCCGGAGGGGGCGACGGCGACGGATCTCGTCCTGACCGTGGTGCAGATGCTGCGCGAGCGCGGTGTGGTGAACAAGTTCGTCGAGTTCTACGTCGACGGCCTCGATCACCTGCCGCTCGCCGATCGAGCGACAATCGCCAACATGGCGCCGGAATACGGCGCGACCTGCGGCATCTTCCCCGTCGACAAGGAGACCCTGCGCTACATGCGTCTGAGCGGACGCAGCGACGAGAACATCGCGCTGGTCGAGGCCTACGCCCGCGAGCAGGGCATGTTCCGCGAGCCCGGGTCGACGCCGGCAGCCTACAGCGACACCCTGCATCTGGATCTGGGCACGGTCGTACCGAGTATCTCGGGACCGAAGCGCCCCCAGGATCGCATTCCTCTCGATAAGGGCAAACCGATCATCAGTGACGCCATCGCGAAGATGCGGGCGGCGAGCGGCGACGGCGGCTCGACGACGGTCACGCAGGACGGCGAGCAGTTCGCGCTCGAAGACGGCGCGGTGGTCATCGCGGCCATCACGTCCTGCACCAACACGTCCAACCCGGCGGTCATGATGGGCTCCGCGCTGCTCGCGCGTAACGCCCACGCGAAGGGGTTGCAAGTGAAGCCCTGGGTGAAGACCAGCCTCGCGCCGGGATCCCTGGTGGTCACGAAGTATCTCGAGAAGGCCGGCCTCATGGACGATCTCGAGGCCCTCGGCTTTCACCTGGTGGGCTACGGCTGCACCACCTGCATCGGGAACTCGGGACCGCTGCCGGAAGCGGTGGGAAATGCCGTTCGCGAGTCGGACATCATCGCCTGCTCGGTGCTCTCGGGTAATCGCAACTTCGAGGGGCGCATCCACGCGGACGTACGCATGAACTTCCTCGCCTCCCCACCGCTGGTGGTGGCCTACGCGTTGGCCGGAAACATGCAGCAGGATCTGGTCGCCGATCCTCTCGGCGAGGACAAGCAGGGCAACCCGGTGTATCTGCGAGACATCTGGCCGAGTCAGACGGAGATCCAGGACGCGATCGCGACCACCATCGACTCCAACATGTACCGCGCGAGCTACGAGAACGTGTTCTCCGGCGACGACCGCTGGCGGGAGATGAGCGTGCCGGAGGCGGGCCAGTTCGAGTGGGAGGACGACTCCACCTACGTGCGCCATCCCCCGTACTTCGAGGGCATGACCCACGAGACCCCGGGCTTCGCCGACGTGCACGGCGCGCGGGTGATCGCGCTTCTCGGCGACAGCATCACGACGGATCACATCTCACCTGCGGGTGCCATCAAGCCGGACAGCCCTGCAGGCAAGTACCTCATCGATCACGGCGTCGCGCCCGGCGACTTCAACTCCTACGGCGCGCGGCGTGGCAATCACGAGGTGATGATGCGCGGTACCTTCGCCAATGTGCGTCTGAGGAATCTCCTCGCGCCGGGCACCGAGGGCGGGTGGACGCTGCACCAGCCTTCCCAGGAGCAGATGACCATCTATGACGCCGCGATACGCTACATCGGCGACGACGTGCCCACGGTAGTCATCGGCGGCGCCAACTACGGCGGCGGCTCGTCCCGGGACTGGGCGGCCAAGGGCCCGCTGCTGCTCGGCATCAAGGCGGTGCTTGTGCAGAGCTTCGAGCGCATCCACCGCTCGAATCTCATCGGCATGGGCGTGCTGCCGCTGGAGTTCCAGGACGGCGACACCGCCGAGAGCCTGGGCCTCACCGGTCACGAGACCTACGACATCGACGGCGTCGCCATGGGCGTCGGCGAGGTCAAGGTCACGGCCACCAGCGACGACGGCCAGGCGAAGAGCTTCACCGCCAGCGTCTGCATCGACACCCCCAAGGAGTGGGAGTACTACAAGCACGGCGGCATCCTGCAATACGTCATCCGCCAGCTGGCGGCGTAAACTGTCTCTGACCCCTATTAATTGCCCTTCGTGGTAAAATAGCGCTATTGGTCAATCGCTTAGGAGAGTCTCCGATGGACGATCAGACACGCACCGAGCTCGAGGCGGCGGCCTTCCGGCGTCTCGTGGAGCACCTGCGCGGGCGCAACGACGTGCAGAACATCGATCTCATGAACCTGTCCGGTTTCTGCCGCAACTGCCTGTCGAAGTGGTACCGGGCGGCGGCGGCGGATCGCGGACTCGAGATGTCCTACGACCAGGCCCGCGAGATCGTCTACGGCATGCCCTACGACGAGTGGAAGGCCGAGCACCAGACCGAAGCGACACCGGAGCAGCGCGCCGCCTACGAGGCCACCCACGGTAAAAGCGCCTGATGCCCTTGCCTCTATGACCATGGATCTGGAGCCGCTCACCGCCGTCTCCCCCATCGACGGGCGTTACGCCGACAAGACCACCGATCTACGCGCCGTATTCAGCGAGTACGGGCTGATCCGCCACCGCGTGCTGGTCGAGGTGCGTTGGCTCCAGGCGCTCGCCGCGCATCCGGAGATCCCCGAGGTCCCGGCGCTCACTCAGGAAGCGAATCTCCACCTCAACGACATCATCGACGGCTTCGATCTCGAGAGCGCCGCGCGGGTCAAGGAGATCGAAAGCACGACCAACCACGACGTGAAGGCCGTCGAGTACTTCCTCAAGGAACAGATCGGGGAGATGCCGGAGCTGACCGCGGTGCAGGAGTTCATCCACTTCGCCTGCACCTCCGAGGACATCAACAACCTCGCCTACGGGCTCATGCTCCTCGATGCGCGAACCCGCTGTCTGTTGCCGGTGATGGACGAGATCATCGAGGCCATCCGCGGCCTCGCGCACCGCTATGCCGACCAGCCGATGTTGTCCCACACCCATGGACAGCCGGCATCGCCGACGACGCTCGGCAAGGAGATGGCGGTATTCGCGGCGCGCCTGAAGAGACACCGAACCTGCCTCGCCGAGACGTCTCTGTGCGGGAAGATGAACGGCGCGGTCGGAAACTACAACGCGCACATGGCCGCCTACCCGAGTGTCGACTGGCCGGCCATGGCGAACGCCTTCGTGAGCGAGCTCGGCCTCGAGTGGAATCCCCTCACGACCCAGATCGAGCCCCACGACTACATGGCGGAACTCTTCCACGCGCAGATGCGCTTCAACACGACGCTCACGGATTTCTGCCGCGACATCTGGGCCTATGTTTCCAAGGGCTACTTCAAGCAGAAGCCCGTCGAGACCGAGGTCGGCTCGTCGACCATGCCGAACAAGGTGAACCCCATCGACTTCGAGAACGCCGAGGGTAATCTCGGCGTCGCCAACGCAATCCTGGGTCACATGGCGGAGAAGCTGCCCATCTCGCGCTTGCAGCGGGATCTCAGCGACTCCACCGTGCTGCGCAATCTCGGCGTCGGCGCGGCGCACTCGCTGGTCGCCTACCGCTCCTGCCTGCGCGGCATCTCGAAGCTCGAGATCAACACCGACGCGCTCGCACGAGATCTCGACGGCGCCTGGGAGGTGCTGGCCGAGCCCATCCAGACCGTCATGCGCCGCCATGGTATCGACAAGCCCTACGAGCGCCTGAAGGCGCTTACCCGCGGCCGCTCGATCGATCGCCAGGCGCTGCACGCGTTCATCGAGACTCTCGACCTGCCCGCCGAAGACAAGGCGCGGCTCCTGGCGCTGACGCCGGCAACCTATATCGGCGAGGGAGAGGACCTCGCCAACGACGTGTGAGAACACCGTGAACTACTCCCGCCCCTCGGACTTCGAACGCTTTGTTCTAAAGAAGGACGCGCAATCGGTCGTCATAGACTCCAGTGAGGCGTGCCGCGTGGCCGCCCTGTCCATGGCGCGCCAGGCTGCACGCGGCATCGACATCGTGAGCCGCCAGCTGGATCCGCAGATGTACGACAACCGGGAGTTCTGCGAGGCCGTGAGCCAGCTGCTGGTGGGATCCCGCCGCGCACGGGTCCGGATCCTGGTGCGCCACACCGACCCCGTCGTCAAGTCCGGCCATCAGCTCGTGGCCCTGGCCCAGCGTCTCAGCAGCTTCATCGAGATCCGCGTCCCGGCGCGGGAGTACGACGAGTACAACGCGGCGTTCCTGCTCGTGGACGGCGCCGGGCTCATCTACCGCACGCTGTCCGACCGCTACGAAGGCTCCGTCGATTTCAACGATCCCCGCAGGGCCCAGGACCTCGGCCGACAGTTCGAGGAGATGTGGCAGACCGCGGCGCCGGACGCGAACCTCCGCCGCGCCCATCTGTGAGGTCCGCGGGCATGCTGGGACCCCGACTGCCCGCCCTCCTGCTGCTCGCCACCCTGGTTCCGGCCGCCGCCTGGCCCGCGGGCGGCATGGTCACGGAAGTGTTCACCATCGGCTACCGCCCCGTGGACGAGATGATCCAGATCCTGAGACCCATGGTGCCGCGCCCCGGCAGCGTCTCCGGCGCCTACGGCAAGATCGTCGTGCGCACGACACCGGAGAACATGCGCGAGGTCAGAGAGATCCTCTCCACCCTCAATCAGGCCCCGGCGAACCTGCTGATCAGCGTGCGCTACTCCATTAACGAGGAGGTGCGGCGGGATCTCGTCGCAGCCTTCGGTGAGGTCACCGGCGACAACGCCGCCATCTCGACCGGGCGCGGCGCCGACGGCGGGCGCGGTCTCGTCATCCGACACGAGGACGCCGGCGTGCGTATCGACCAGAGCCAGGCGTCGGGCACGGACGGCGGGACCCAGCGCGTGCGGGTCCTCGAAGGCAAGGAGGCATACGTCGGCGCGGGGAGGTCCGTGCCGGTGACCGAGGAGCGCGTGGTGACATCGAGCAGCGGCGTCACCACGGTGCAGCGGAGCACCGGCTTTCGCAGCGTCGACAGCGGCTTCTACGTGCGTGCGCGTCTACAGGGGAGCGATCGGGTGAATGTGGAAGTCTTTCCCCGGCACAATCGGCTCGCCGGCGACTCCGGCGCCATCGACGTGCGCGAGGCGAGCACCGTCGTGTCGAGTCCCCTGGGGCGGTGGATGGAGATCGCCCGGGTCGACAGCAGCAGCAGCGAGAGCATTCGCCAGATCGGCGCGGCATCCGACTCGCAGACGAGCGGTGCCTACGTCACCTATCTGAAGGTCGAGCGCCTGGATCGTTAGCTCCGCAACGTTGGGCTTCGCTGCGCTCAGCACCAACCTACGGGATCACAACGATCCCTGTGGCTCGGATGTTGGGCTTCGCTGCGCTCAGCACCAACCTACGGGATCACAAAGATCCCTGTAGGTTGGTGCTGAGCGCAGCGAAGCCCAACATCGATCAGGCGTAGCGCCCCGGCGCGTTACTGAGAGTAGTACCCCTGGGGCGGATACGGCGGCGGTGGCGGCGGTTGGCCGTAGGGATAGGCCGGGGGTACGCCGTAACCGGGCTGCTGGCCATAGGCCTGTTGTTGCCCATAGCCGGGCTGTTGACCGTAGCCTGGCTGCTGACCATACCCGGGTTGCTGAGCGTAGCCCGGCTGCTGACCATAGGCTGGCGGTCTCCCGCCGTAGGCGGGCGGGGGCGCTGATAGGGATCGGCCGGCATCGCCCCGGCGCTGCGGGGATCCACCGGCGCCCACGGATTCTCCGGATTCGGCGGCAAGGCGCCGGGAACGCCCCTGGCCGACGCCGGAGTCGTCGTCTGGCCGGACTGCTGCCACGGGTCCGGCGCGCCCGCCGCCGACTTCGGCGCCGCCGGCGCCACGCCGGCATCGCTGAAGGCCGCGGCCAGATCGCCGCTGTTGCTCCCGGAGCTCCCCTGGCCGCCGGCGCCGAGCACCGCCGCGACTTCCGGGTCGCCGCCGCTCAAGGCGTCACGGACGTCTTCCACCACGTCCCTGGCGGCCTGCTCGGCGGCGCTGTCGCTGAACGCGTCCGGCGTCTCTTCGCCCACCCGGGCGATCACGATCAGCAGGACGATGATGGCGAGGGGGCCCCACAGGGCGACGATGCCGCGCATGGGGCCGCCGCCGGTGTCGTCGAAGGATGATTCGGTAGCCGCCGGTGGTGGCGCCTGGGGAGTAGCCTGGGGAGCCGCCGGCTCCGGAGCAGGCGGGGCGAGGTCCGGTATGGTGTCCGGCTCGGCGACCTTGGCCTTCTTCCTGG
>CBDTYP010000127.1:0-8406 GCA_965364645.1 uncultured Gammaproteobacteria bacterium
GTGCGCCCACGGTCCACGAATCCCGGCAGGGTGAGCCCCATCTCGAGCAGCTCCGGGTCGCAGGCGCGCAGCCCGCTCATGGCGATGAATCCGATCTTCATGAAAGTACTCCTTGATAAACGACCAGCCCCGCGGCGGACAGGAGAGAGACGACGGGGATGAAGAAGAGATGACGAAAGCCCTTGCGCCATGCAGCGAGATAGCACACCGCCGGCATGGCGACGGCGCCGCAGAGGAAGAGCCACGAGGCGGGCGCGCTCTCGATGCCGGGGCCGGAGACGAAGAGCGTCTGCGCGTACGCGAGATTGAGGAACGCGATCCCGAAGAAGCTGATGTGGCCGAGGCGAAGCATCCTCCGCGGCCATGATCCGTAGCCGCCGAGCCAGCCTTCCCGATGGAAGGCAAGCCCCTGGGCCGTACCGGACAGAAGGCCGAGGGCGATCCCGATCCAGGCGGCAGTGAGATGTGTTCCGATCATCCGATTGTCTCCATGGGCTGTCCCGATAGTTGCGAATTCTGTGCCAGGTCGGGTAACGGGGAACTTTCACCCACCTTTCAATGACCTGACACGCCCGGCCCATCGCGGGTGATGGGCGCCGCGTACATTGGATGCCCATCGGCCAGACATCACGTGCATGCCGCGGCCGTGTTCTAATAGGCGCCGGATGAGCGAACAGAACAGTTTCGACGTGGCCGTCATCGGCGCCGGGGTGGTGGGCTGCACCACGGCCCGGAGTCTCGCCCTGCGCGGGATGCGGGTGGCCGTCGTGGAAGCCGATGCCGTCGGCCGGGGCACCAGCGCCAACACATTCGCCTGGATCAACGCGACCTCGAAGACCACCGACGAGGACTACCATCGTCTGAACGCCATGGGCGCCGAGGGCTACCGGGATCTCGCCCGCGAGTGGGGCGAACGGCGTATCGGGCTGCATCCGACGGGGATGCTGGAGTGGTCGAGCCCCGCCGACAGCGCGCGCCTCGAGGACATGCGCGCCGCGGCCGCGCAACTCGAGCGCTGGGGATACCCGGTTGCCTGGGTCGGCCGGGACTCACTCCGGGCCATGGAGCCCCACGTGCGCTTCGAAGACGGCGCGCAGGGGCTCTTCGCCATGGCGGACGCCTGGCTCGACGTGCCGCGGTTCCTGCACTTTCTCGTCGACCGGTTGCGCGCCGACGGGGCGCGCATCCTCGAGCGGTGCCGGGCGCGGCAGCTGCTCATGGACGACGAGGGCACGGTGCTCGGCCTGGACACGGACGCGGGGCGGCTGGATACGAAGCAGGTGGTGGTCGCGGCGGGCCCGGATACCGCCGAGGTGCTGAGCTCGCTGACCGGCTACGACGGTTTCGCCGCGCGCTTCCCGCTGCGTCGAGCTCCGGGACTTCTGATCACCGCACCGGGAGACGAGTCGCGGCAGCTGACCCGGCACATTCTTTATACGTCGGACAGCAGTCACGCCCACGTCCGTGAGACCGTCGATGGCGGACTGCTGATCGCGGCGGACGACGCCGACGGCAGGATCCTGGAAGACGGGTCCGAGGAATCGGTGAGGCGCGCCGCGTTCGATACCCTGGAGCGTGTGCGGGGCATCATTCCGGCATTCGAAGGCGGCAGGTGCCTCGACGACTGCAGCCTCGGCATCGGCGTGCGGCCGGTTCCCACCGACGGCATGACCATCGCCGGCCCGATGCCCTCCGCCACGGGCCTGCACCTCGCCGTCACCCACAGCGGCGTCACCCTGGCCCCCGCTCTCGGCGCCCTCATCGCCGATTCCATCGAGACCGGCAGCCCAGCCCCTCGCCTAGCACCCTTCGGACTCGGTCGCTTCCAGACCATCGCCTAGCGAAATCGGTCTCTGACCCTGATTTCGCTGTGATCCAGTCGCCGTCCCGGGCGGACGGGCATGGACATACGTGCTCCCGTCTACCATTTTGAGTTGACGTGCCGGAGCGCGTATCGAGTAATTGTTCATGCCGAGAATGCCGTCCCTGAGTGCGACCCTCGCGCTGGCCTTAGTGCTCGCGCTGTCTGCCTGCACCCGGGTCGTGACGGTTCGGACCCCCATGGAGGATCTGCCGGCCGCGTCCCTCGACACCGCCGGCGACGAGAACGCCTGGTGGAGCATCGCCTTCATCATGGACTGGGATCGGGAGCAGGAGCCGGACTGGCATCTGGATGCCCTGCTGGCGGATCAGGTCAGCGCGCCGGCTCTCGCCGATCGGCGCACCGACGTCGGCCTGTGGCGATTTCATCGCCGCGCGGCCTACGACGGAACGGGGCACCGATTCAGCCTGCTCGTGTACACCGACGAGCAGACGGCCGACGGCCTGTACGGGCACGTCCGCGAGAACTCCGTGCTGCGGTGGCTCGAGTCCGACGAGCGGATTGACTCGGTGACGCTGACGAGGATGCGCGCGCCCGAGCCGCCCTCTATCACCGACAGCAGCGACGTCGCGTGGCCGCCAGAGATCCAGGCGAGCTGGCCCTGGTACATTATGGGCGTCAGCCAGACATGGCTGAGCCTCATCGATCAGGTCAAAGCGGAAACGCCCTTCGAGGATTCGTCGACGTCGGCGCTACTCGACTACTACCGGACCGTGAACGATCGGGTCAGTGCCCTGTGGCGCATGCACGGCCAACACGTCTACCTGCACCACCTGAACGCGCTCTTCGGCTACGCGCCGCTGGTCATCCGCGAGACCAATCTGAAGCGTTTCTGAACCGCCCCCCCGCCTGCTCCGATTGCGAGTAGAATGAGGCCCGACCAAACGGGGGGGATAACAAATGAAAACGCTGAACATTCGGGCCGTCGCCAGCATGGCCCTGGCGGCCGTATTTTTTGCCGCACCGCAACAGTCCCGCGCCGACACCACCCTCGAGATGGCTTACATGCCCATCGTGCCGTGCAGCCAGCTGTTCGTCATCGAGGGCATGGGCTGGGCCAAGGAGGCCGGGATCAATCTCGAGCTCACGCGCTTCTCCAACGGTCCCGCCATCGTGCAGGCCATCGCATCGGGCAAGATGGACACGATGTGCTTCGGCATCGGACCGGCGATGGTGACCCGGGGCAAGGGCATCAAGCTCAAGGTCATCGGCGCCGGCATCGTCGAGCAGATCGCCGTGATAGCCCAGGGCGATCTGGTGGGGTACTTCGACAAGTACCCGACGTCCGCGGAAGCGCTCAGGGCGTTCGCGAAAGACAAGGGCCGCAAGCCCAAGATCGCGAGCTTCCCGAAGGGCTCCGTGCCAGACACGGTGACCCGTCACTGGATACTGCGCTCCATGGGCATGAGCCTGGATGAAGTCGAGCTCATCGGCATGGGCGCGTCCCAGGTGCAACAGGCGCTGCTCAGCCGATCCGTCGACGCGGCGGGGATCCTGGAACCCATCCTCACTATCGTCGAATCCAAGCTGAAGGACGCGAAGGTCGTCGTACGGGCAAACGAGATGATGCCGGGTCAGCCGGGCTCGACCATCGCGGCCCGGGAGAACATCATCGCCGAGCACCGCGACGCGCTTGTGAAGTACATGGAGCTGCACATCAAGGCGACGAAGCTGCTCATCGACGAGCCGGAGAAGGCGGCGCCCCACGTGGCCGACTTCGTATCCAAGGGCCTCGTGGACGTCGGCACGATTCAGAAATCCCTGGAATCCCCGTCGTCGAACTTCAAGGCGGATCCGGAGGGGATCCTGGAGCAGACCGCGTACATGGCCGATTTCCAGAAGAGCGAGAAGATAAAGACGAAGGTTTCGACCGACGGCCTGTTCGATCTCACGATCTACAAGGACGCGGCGAAGAACGTCGGCAATTGATCTTCGTGTAAAGAACAACAACTGGAATTTCCGAGACCCTGAAACCTACAACTCGGTACGTACTGTCAGCGACGGGGCTGGTCGTTTTCCTGTTGATATGGGAGAGCATCGCGCGCAGTGGATTCATTGCGCCCCACCTGCTGCCGCCGCCGAGCACGATCCCGCCGACGCTGGTCTCGGAGATCAAGGCCGGTATCTGGCAGTCGATGGTGGTGGCGAGCTTGCGCCACTACACCATCGGCTTCGTCATGGGTTCGTTCTTCGGCGTCACCCTGGGCGTGGCCGTCGCGCTCTTCTCCCGCGTCGAGGCGGGGCAGGCCTGGCTCGCGCGCGTGCTGCGGCCGATCCCGCCGCTCGCGTGGATTCCGTTCGCCATCATCTGGTTCGGTATCACCGAAACCGCGGCCGCGTTCATCATTTCCATCGGTATCTTCTGGATCAACTATTTCACCGCCATGAGCGCGGTACAGGCGGTCGACAAGGATCTCATCGAGGTCGCCCGCGCCTTCGGTCATCGATCGTTCCCCGCGCTCCTGCGCAAGGTGATCCTGCCGGGCGCGGCGCCCGGAATCCTGAGCGGCCTGCGGGCCGGACTCGGCCAGGGCTGGATGACGGTCGTCGCCGCGGAGCTCTTCGGCATCCAGGGCATCGGCCAACGCATGATGGAGGCGTCGGGCCTGCTCGCGACCGAGGTCGTGGTCCTCTATATGTTTTCCATCGCGCTGCTCTACGGCATCAGCGATTACGTCTTCGTCATGGTTCAGCAGCGGATACTCGCATGGCAAAGGTGATCGAGACCCGGGATCTGGCCGTCGCCTTCGGCAAGGGCGAGGATCTCAGCATCATCTTCCGTCACCTCGACATCGGCATCGAGGAAGGCGAGTTCGTGACCCTGGTAGGCGTGTCGGGGGCCGGCAAGTCGACCCTCCTGCGGGTGATCGCCGATCTGATCCCGGCCTACGAGGGCTCGGTCAAGGTCGAGACCGCGCCCGATCCCGCCCGGCGTCAGATTGCGATGGTCTTCCAGGCGGCGCTGCTGATGCCGTGGCGCAGGATCTCCGACAACATCGCGCTGGGGCTCGAGGGCATCGACGTATCGGAGCAGCTGCGGCGCGAGCGCGTCGAGAGCACACTCGCTCTCGTGGGGCTACCGGATTACGGCGACCGCTGGCCCTACCAGCTCTCCGGCGGCCAGCGCCAGCGTGTCGGCATCGCGCGCGCGCTCGCCGTGGAGCCGGACATCCTGCTCATGGACGAGCCTTTTGGCGCGCTGGATGCAATCACCCGGACGGCGCTTCAAGACGAGCTCCTGCGCATCTGGCGCGAGACCCGCAAATCCGTGCTCTTCGTGACCCACGACATAGAGGAGGCGGTCTATCTCGGCGACCGCGTGCTGCTCCTGGGGGACCAGCCCGCGCATATCGTCAACGAGTACGCGATCACCATCGATCGGGCCGAGCGCCGGGAGAGCGAAGCCTTTTTGCGCAAGGTGGAAGAGGTGAAGTCCGGGCTGTTGAAAGCCATCGAGCTGACCAACGGCGGCGGCCGATGAGGGTATGACGTCATGGCACTGAGTTTCGATGAACGCCCCGTGTTCGTCATCGGATCCGAACGTTCCGGCACGACGCTGATCATGGCGGTCCTCGGCTGTCATCCGCGGCTCGCCGTCCCGGAAGTCGCGTGGTACTACCCGCGATTCCGTCCCTATCTCTTCACCTACGGCGATCTCGCGCACCCCGACAATTTCCGCACACTGTGCAACGAGATGGTGCACGGGCTGAGAACGCCCTACTGGGGGATGAAGGTCGACCCGGCGACGATCGCCGACGAGATCGCCGAACGGGCCCTCGGGATCGAGCAAAGCTTCGCGGGCATCTATGCCGCGATGTTCGAGCGTTACGCGGAGGAAGAAGGCAAGCCGCGCTGGGGCGAGAAGACGCCCTACAACCTCTTCTACGTGGGCGAGATGCTCGAGGACTTCCCCAATGCCCAGTTCGTGTTCATCTACCGGGATGGCCGCGACGCAAGCGCCGAGTTTCTCGATTCATCCTTCGGCCCGACGAATATCTACAGCGCGGCGGAGCTCTGGCGCACGGGCCAGGATGCGGTCAGGCCGTGGCGCGAGAAACTGCCGGCGGACCAGTGGCTCGATATCGAGTACGAGAGCTTCGTTCGCGATCCGGTGGCGGGGCTCAAGCGGCTCTGCGCATTCATCGGCGAAGATTACGCGGACGAGATGATGGCGTTCCATACGACGCCGACCGCGAAGCGACGCGGGAAGACGAAAGACAATCGCGCGCTCGCGGACCCGATCTCGGACAAGCACGTAGGCATCTACAAAGACTTATTGAGCATCCGCGACCAGCGCGTATTCGCATGGGTAGCCGGCGAGACACTCGAGGACTACGGCTATGGGGGCGTGCTGGAGCCCCTGGCGCTCGAGAATGAGCAGGTGGCGTACCTGGAGGAGATGGACGGTCGCGCGCGGGCGGCGGCGCTCGACGGACCGGGCGGCTGGATCGTCATGGAGAGCTACAACGACGGGCTGATGGATGCGCGCGAGGCCCGCCGCAGCCAGGGGCTGTGGCGCGAGGCGCCCAGCCCGGCGCCCTTCCCCATCGGGCACAAGCACGAGGAATATCTATCCGGCATGCGCGCCATGCGCAGGTGGAAGGATCACTTCAGCATCAAGCGGGAGTTTTCGCGCGCGAAGTCGATACTCTGACCCGACGTCCGCGGCCCGCCCTACTCGCTCGCGCCTTCCACCGTGCCCCGTTGCGCGCGCCAGCGCAGCATGCCGCCGGCGAGATTGGCGACCTGCTCGAAGCCCGCGCGGCGCAGCATCAACGTCGCCTGGGCGGAGCGTCCCCCGGCGCGGCACACCGCGACGATGGGCGTATCCGCCGAGAGCTCGCCGGCCCGCTCGGTCAGCTGACCCAGCGGGATGAACTTCGCCCCGGGTATCCGTCCCAGTGGGCCCTCGAACTCGTCCTGCTCACGGACGTCGACGATCTGGCAGTCCTGCAGGTGATCTTCCAGCCACTGGGGCTGCACCTCCCAGATGCCGGCGAAGGTATAGGTGAGAGGTGCCCAGCCGGGATCGTCGGCGCCCGATCCGCCGTCCTCCGGCCGACCGCAGGCGAGATTCGCGGGCACGGCGATGTCGAGTTTCTTCGGATGCGCGAGACCGAGATTGTCCATGTAGCCGGCGAAGTCGTTCTCGTTGAGGTTCCCGCCCATGCGCGGGTTGTACGCCTTCTCCTCGCCGACGCTCGTGACGGTCAGCCCCTTGTAGTCGTGGCCCGGATAGAGGAGACAGTCGTCGGGCAGCGAGAATATCTGCATGTGAATCGACTGGAACATCGTCCTCGGGTCGCCCTCCTGGAAGTCGGTGCGCCCGCACCCGCGGATCAGCAGGCAGTCGCCGGTGAACGCCATGCGCTCGTCGTCGAGGACGTAGGTCATGCATCCACCGGTGTGTCCGGGCGTCGCGCGCGCCTCGATGTATCGGTTGCCGAACGCGACCCGGTCGCCGTGCTCGAGGTAGCGATCCGCCCCCTCGGCTCCGCTCCGCGCCGAGAGTGCGAAGAGCCCTCCCGTGCGCTCCTTCAGGAGCCACCCGCCCGTCACGTGATCGGCGTGGACGTGGGTCTCGAGGGAGAAACGCAAGCTCAGATCCAGCTCCTCCAGCAGGGCCACGTCCCGCCGCACCTGCTCGTAGACGGGATCGATGATCACCGCATCCCGGGTCTCGCTGTCGGCGAGCAGGTAGGTATAGGTCGACGACTCGGGGTCGAAGAGCTGGCGAAAAATGAGCATGATTCACTCCGGATCTGCGTAAACTGTCTTCGATCAGGCTGGAGGGGAATATGGTGAGTGATCAGGGTAAACCCGTGCAACCCGTGAGCGGCACCGAGATGCCCCGCTATGCGGGTCCGTCCACCTTCGCGCGACTACCGGAGCTGCGGGACGTCCCGCGCTGCGACGTCGCCATCCTCGGGGTGCCCTTCGACGCCGGCACGAGCTACCGCCCCGGCGCGCGCTTCGGACCCCTGGCCATCCGCCAGGCCTCCCGGCATCTGCGGACCCAGTTCCACCCGGCCTACGGGACGGAGCCCTTCGTGGAACAGCAGGTCGCCGACGCCGGCGACGTCGCCTGTAATCCGTTCAACATCGAGGAGGCCATCGGGCAGATCGAGACCGCGGCGACGAAGCTGCTGGGCGAGGTGGGCGCCGTCGTGACCATGGGCGGAGATCACACCATCGCGCTGCCGCTCCTGCGCGCCGTCAATCACCACGTGGGCCCCGTGGCGCTGGTGCACTTCGATGCCCACCTCGATACCTGGGACACCTACTTCGGCGCGCCCCACACCCATGGGACGGTGTTCCGCCGGGCAGGCGAGGAGGGATTGTTTCTCGATCACGCGTCGATGCACGTAGGCATCCGCGGCCCCCTCTACAGCCGTGACGATCTCCGCCGCGACGAGGATCTCGGATTCAAGATCGTGCACTGCGACGATTTCGAGGCGGAGGGCATAGATGGGGTCGTGGAACGCATCCGCGATCGCATCGGCGATCACCCACTGTATCTATCC
>CBDTYP010000128.1:0-8361 GCA_965364645.1 uncultured Gammaproteobacteria bacterium
GTCGACGCGCTGGTAATGCTGGAGATCTATCCGGCGGGCGAGGCGCCCATCGGTGGCGCCGACGGGCGCGCGCTGTGTCGCGCCATACGGGCGCGCGGAAAAGTGGATCCGGTTTTCGTCGAAGACCTCGGCGAGACGCCTGCGATGTTGCCCGGCGTGCTCTCGGACGACGACGTGTTGCTGGTGCTCGGCGCCGGCGACGTCGGCAACCTGGCTCCCGAGCTTGCGGAGCTCTGGCCGGAGACGGCGAACGTAAAGGAGGTCGGGGGCGCGTCATGACGGCGCCGGCGATGGCCATGGATCAACATCTCGGAGAATTGCGAACCGACGAGCCGCTGTCGCGCCATACCGCATGGGGCATCGGCGGCCCGGCGAAGCGATTCTATCGCCCGGTCGACGTGCAGGACCTCGCCGTATTCGTGAGCAGCCTGCCCGCCGATGAGCCGATCCACTGGCTGGGTCTCGGCAGCAATGTCCTGGTCCGCGATCAGGGGATCGACGGCACGGTGATTGCCACCGACACGCTCGACGGAATCGATCTGGTTGATGACGACCGGGTGCGCGTGGAGGCGGGCGTGGCATGCCCCAAGGTCGCGAAGTTCTGTGCCGCGCGGCAGCTCTGCGGCAGCGAGTTCTTTGCCGGCATTCCCGGTTCGGTCGGCGGCGCGCTCGCCATGAACGCCGGCGCCTTCGGCGGCGAGACGTGGGAGCTCGTGACGACGGTGCAGACAATCGCCCGCGACGGGACGCTCCGCGAACGCGCGGCGAACGAGTACACGGTCGGATACCGAAGTGTCGAGGGGCCCGGCGAGGAGTGGTTCACGGCCGCGGAGCTGCGGCTCTCCCGTGACCAGGATGGCGGCGCGGGCGCGCGTATCCGCGAGCTCCTGCGTCGGCGCGCGGAGAGCCAGCCCATTGGGACGCGCAACTGTGGATCCGTCTTTCGCAACCCGACCGGCGACTACGCGGCCCGTCTCATCGAAGCCTGCGGGCTCAAGGGAGAGCGGGTGGGCAACGCCGTCGTCTCGGAGAAGCACGCGAACTTCATCATCAATACCGGCGGCGCAACAGCTGCCGATGTCGAGTCGCTGATCGAACGGGTCGCTTCCCGGGTCGCCGCGGATACCGGCGTGGAGCTGATACGCGAGGTGCGTATCGTGGGCCGCGCGGCGGACGGAGGGCGCGAAGCATGACGCTCGGATCGAGAGGCCGGCAGCTGGCCGTCGCCTCCCTGCTGGTGGCGCTCGCGGCGGCGGCGCTGCCGCTGGCGCAGCGTCTGGACACCCAAACGGTGAACTCGGTGCGCGTGGCCGGGGAATTCCAGCACGTGTCCCGCAGCGCGCTCGAGCGAGTCGTCGCGGATCAGATCACCAAGGGTTTCTTCGAGGTGGACGTGGAGGCCGTGCGCGCTGCCTCGCGCGCCCTTCCCTGGGTGCGCGAGGCATCGGTTCGCCGGGTGTGGCCGGATGCCCTGCACGTCGCCATCGTCGAACGCGAGCCGGTAGCACGCTGGAACGACACCGCGCTAATGGAGGGCGACGGCGAGCTGTTCGCGTCCCACGGCCGGGCCGACGAGCTGAATCTCCCGAAGCTCTATGGTCCCGCCGAGAGCGAGCGCGAGGTGCTCGCCGCCCATGGCCGGTTCCGGACGGTGTTAGGACCCCTCGGCGGCGGAATCGAGAGCCTGCGCCTGCTCGAGCGCGGGGGCTGGCGGCTCACGCTCGCCAACGGCACGACACTGGTGCTCGCCCAGGGACAGGACGCGGCGACGCTCAAACGCTTCGCGCGGGCGGCGGCCAGGGAGATTGCCGAGCACCTGGACAGAATAGAGCAGGTGGATCTCAGATATGCCGGCGGTTTCGCCGTGCGCTTGAGAAAGATTCCCGACAAGGGTAGCGAGGGTTGAGTCCGTTGAAAAAGACCGACAAGAAACTGATCGTGGGTCTGGACATCGGTACGTCCAAGGTGTCGGCCGTGGTCGGCGAGATATCAGAGAACGACGACATCGAGGTCATCGGTATCGGCATTCATCCATCCCGGGGCCTCAAGAAAGGCGTCGTCGTCAACATCGAATCCACGGTGCAGTCGATTCAACGCGCCATCGAGGAAGCAGAGCTGATGGCCGGCTGTCAGATCAACTCGGTGTACGCCGGCATCGCGGGCAATCATATCCGCAGCCTGAACTCCCACGGCATCGTCGCCATCCGGGACAAGGAGGTGACACCGAACGACGTCGATCGGGTCATCGATGCCGCGCGGGCCGTGGCAATACCGGCCGATCAGAAGATCATTCATATCCTGCCCCAGGAGTTCATCATCGATAACCAGGAGGGCATCAAGGAGCCCGTCGGCATGTCCGGCGTGCGTCTCGAATCGAAGGTGCACATGGTGACCGGCGCCGTGAGCGCGGCCCAGAATATCATCAAGTGCGTGCGCCGCTGTGGGCTGGAGGTCGACGACATCATCCTCCAGCAGCTCGCGTCGAGCTACTCCGTTCTCCTGGACGACGAGAAGGAGCTCGGCGTGTGCCTGGTCGACATCGGCGGGGGCACGACCGACATCGCCGTGTTCACCGAGGGCGCCATCCGGCACACGGCGGTGATACCCATCGCCGGCGACCAGGTAACCAATGACATAGCGGTGGCCCTGCGCACGCCGACCCAGAACGCGGAAGAGATCAAGATCAAGTACGCGTGCGCGCTTGCGCAGCTCGCGACCGCCGACGAGAGCATCGAGGTGCCGAGCGTCGGCGAGCGCCCGCCCCGGCGTCTCGCGCGCCAGACTCTCGCCGAGGTCATCGAGCCCCGCTACGAGGAGCTGTTGACGCTCGTGCAGGCGGAGCTGCGGCGAAGCGGCTTCGAAGATCTTATCGCGGCCGGCGTCGTGCTGACCGGCGGCAGCTCGAAGATGGAAGGGCTCATGGAGCTCGCCGAAGAGATTCTCCACATGCCGGTGCGCATCGGCATGCCGCAGACCGTGTCCGGCTTGACGGACGTGGTGCGGAATCCAATCTACGCGACCGGCGTGGGACTCCTCATGTTCGGGCACAAGAACATTCACGAACGAGGTTCACAAACAGTATCTGGTGGGGGATTCAAGTCCGTATGGGACCGAATGAAGAGTTGGTTCCAGGGTAATTTCTGAAGGTGTAACTGACCTCTGTGTCGGAGGGGAAGCAATGACATTTGAATTGGTAGATGCATATAGTCAAAGTAGTGCCGTTATCCGTGTGATAGGCATCGGTGGTGGCGGCGGTAACGCCGTCGAGCACATGTTGACGTCGAATATCGAAGGCGTCGAGTTCGTGTGTGCGAACACCGATGCCCAGGCGCTGAACAAATCCTCGGTGCGAACCGCGTTGCAGCTGGGGAACAACGTTACGAAGGGACTCGGCGCCGGCGCCAATCCCGATATGGGGCGTCAGGCGGCGCTCGAGGACCGCGATCGGATCGTCGACCTGCTCGAAGGCTCCGATATGGTCTTCATCACCGCCGGCATGGGGGGCGGAACCGGAACCGGGGCCTCGCCCATCGTCGCCCAGCTCGCCAAGGAGCTCGGGGTGTTGACCGTGGCGGTCGTGACCAAGCCATTTCCGTTCGAGCTCAAGCGGCGCATGAAGATCGCCGAGGACGGCATCGCCGAGCTCAGTCAGCACGTCGACTCGTTGATCACCGTGCCCAACGAGAAGCTGCTGAGTGTGCTCGGAGGCGGCATCTCGTTGCAGGATGCATTCAAGGCCGCCAACGACGTGCTGCACGGCGCGGTGCAGGGCATCGCCGAGCTCATCACCCGCCCGGGCATGATCAACGTGGATTTCGCGGACGTGCGCACGGTGATGTCGGAGAAGGGCCGGGCGATGATGGGCTCCGGTCGGGCCGTCGGCGAGGAACGCGCCCGCAAGGCGGCGGAGGCGGCCATCGCCTGCCCGCTGCTGGAGGACGTGAACCTGAGCGGCGCCCGGGGCATCCTCGTCAACGTGACCGCCGGTCCGGACCTCGGCATGGACGAGTTCGCCGAGGTCGGCGAGGCCATCGGTGAGTTCGCCTCCGAGAACGCTCTCGTGGTCATCGGCACCACCCTGGACGAGGAGGTCAAGGACGAGCTGCGGGTGACCGTGGTGGCCACCGGCCTCGGCCAGGACAACGTGCGCATGGAGCGGGACATGCGCCTGGTCGCCCAGGCCGCCGGCAGCGACGTGGACTACAAACGTTTCGACATGCCGACGGTGATGCGCAAGCAGCCGGCGAGGGACAAGGAGCCCGTGATGGAGACGGATACGGATAGCGAGTATCTGGATATACCGGCGTTCTTGCGGAGGCAGGCAGACTGACGAGAGCACCATCCCGGGCTCGCGGGCCCGGGATGGGCGATCGGGCGGACTTCGTCGGCCGGGAGGATCCCCGTAGGTTGGTGCTGAGCGCAGCGAAGCCCAACATCGGGGCCCGGATGTTGGGCTTCGCTGCGCTCAGCACCAACCTACGAGACCCCGCCAGTACGGAGCGGTACCCCGGGGTCGTGTCCGGATTGTAATCCGGGAGCACCGCTTTGGCGCAATGCCGTCTATAGTTCCCTTTATGGCGCCATTCCTGTCTCTTTCGGGCCCTCTTTCTCGCGAACCCCGTATTTCTGTGCTAGCATTTTCGGCGTTCCGCGGGGTGACAACGGCGGTCCTGAACCAGGGCCTGCCCACAAGAACAGGCAGACAAGCACCGTACGCGATCAGCTTCGGTCCGGGGGGAGCACACCAATAATGATCAGGCAGCGCACGCTGAAAAACGTCATTCGTGCCACCGGCGTCGGATTACATACCGGTGAAAAAGTTTACTTAACGTTACGACCCGCCCCCGCCAACAACGGCATCCGCTTCCGGCGGGTGGACCTCGACCCCGTCGTCGAGATCAAGGCAAGCCCCGAGAACGTGGGCAGCACGTCCATGTCGACGAGCCTGAGCGCCGGCGACGTGCACGTCTCCACCGTGGAGCATCTGCTCTCGGCCATGGCCGGACTCGGCATCGACAACGCCTACGTCGATCTGAGCGCCGAGGAAGTGCCCATTATGGACGGCAGCGCCGGCCCCTTCGTGTTTCTGATTCAGTCCGCGGGTGTCGAAGAGCAGAATGCCGCCAAGCAGTTCATCCGCATCAAGCGCCCCATCAAGGTAGAAGAAGAGGACAAATGGGCCCAGGTTGAGCCCTTCGACGGCTTCAAGGTGTCCTTCGCCATCGAGTTCAACCACCCGGTTTTCAGCGAGTGCCGCAACGAGGCCTCGGTGGATTTCTCCACGATTTCCTTCGTCAAGGAAGTGAGCCGCGCCCGCACTTTCGGCTTCCGCTGCGACGTCGAGGCGCTGCACGCGAACAACCGCGCGCTCGGGGCCAGCGTCGACAACGCCATCGTGATCGACGACTACCGGGTGCTCAACGACGATGGGCTCCGCTACGACGACGAGTTCGTCAAGCACAAGGTGCTGGACGCCATCGGCGATCTCTACCTGCTCGGGCACAGCCTCATCGGCGCCTTCAGCGGGTACAAGTCCGGGCACGCCCTGAACAACAAGCTCCTGCGCACGTTGCTGGCCGACGAGAGCGCCTGGGAAATGGTGACGTTCGACGAGGGAGTCGA
This sequence comes from uncultured Gammaproteobacteria bacterium, assembly GCA_965364645.1. Classification (GTDB taxonomy): domain Bacteria; phylum Pseudomonadota; class Gammaproteobacteria; order HK1; family HK1; genus JAABYT01. The sequence continues at coordinate 5,623 of CBDTYP010000128.1, forward strand.
CGCGCCGATTATATTCATGCAGCCCGTGTCGGCGGGCTGAGACTCCGCGACGGACCGCTTCGGGGGCGAACCCGACTGCGCGACACGTTTAACGACTAGTCGCCGGCCTCGAAGATCAAGCGATTACGGATGATCAGTCCCGCTCCTCGCGGGTAGCCCGGGCGGCCAGGCGCTCCAGGACGGCGGCCAGGGCCGGGTTGTCCGAGCCCCGGGCGACGCAGGTGAGGAGCTCGGCGGCGCGGCCGGAGAGCCGCGGCCGGCGGGTTGGGGGCGGCGGCGGGCGGGATTCCGTCGGACGGGTCACGATTTGCACCTTCCTGAGCCGCGGGTTTCCGAGGTGGCTCCGGAGATGGTCTAGAATTTGAGGGGTCAGGTAGCGGACGCGGGCTGACCAGGCGGGGGAGTCCGCCACCAGGGTCAGGGTCTCACTGCTCGCCCGGGCGACGCAGACGCGCCCCTTGAGGGGTTCCTCCAGGAACTCCTGGAGGGCGGCGTTGGCGGCGTCCTGATGGCGCCCGGCGGCCACCAGCCTCCCCAACGGGGAGAGGGGGCTGCCGAGGAGCTGGCGGACAGAGATAAAGGGGATCGCGCCCATATTCGCTGCCTGGCAAAGAATAAACTGACCGGATCGGCTACCCGCAGGAGCGGGGGCCGAATAACGTCGATACTAAGGCGTTCCCGGCAAAACACATAATCGGCCCGTATGGAAATAATATTTATCTCCAGCAGCCGGCGTCGCAACCGCCGGACGCACCTTGGCACCGCGGCCTCGATGTCGCTGATCCTGGCTGTTATCGCCCTGTGTGCGGGCACCTATTACCTGGGATACCGCTCGGTGCCCGTCGCGGCGGATCCCGGCCCGGAGCTGTACGCGGCCGCCTGGCAGGCCGAGGTCCTGAACCAGCGTGACGAGGTGAGCGGCGCCATCGGCGACGCCGAGCGCAACCTGGATGCCCTCGCGCTGCGCATGGGCGAGATCCAGTCCCGTGTCGTGCGCCTCGATGCCCTCGGCAGGCGCTTGGTGGAGATGGCGGATCTCGACGCCGAGGAGTTCAGCTTCGACGAGGTCCCGGCCCGGGGCGGCCCGGAACTGGTCACCGAGCGCGAGCCCTTCGAGATCCCGGATTTCCTCGATTCCCTCGAGAAGCTGGTCCAGAAGCTCGAGGACCGGGAGCCGAAGCTCGCGGTGGTGGAAGGCACGCTCATGAATCGCAAGCTCCACGCCGAGGTCTTTCCGAGAGGGAGGCCGGTCGCCAAGGGCTGGATCTCCTCGGTCTTCGGCTGGCGCAACGACCCCATCTCCGGCAAGCGCGCCTTCCACGAAGGCGTCGATTTCGCCGGGCGCGCCAACAGCGAAGTGGTGGCCGTGGCCGCCGGTGTCGTCGTCTGGTCCGGCAGCCGCTGGGGCTTCGGCAACACCGTCGAGATCAATCACGGCAACGGTTATTCGACCCTCTACGCCCACAACAAGAAGAACCTGGTCAAGGTCGGGGAAACGGTCAAGAAGGGGCAGGTTCTCGCGCTGCTCGGTTCTACCGGCCGTTCCAATGGGCCGCACGTGCACTTCGAGGTACGGCGGAACGGCAAGGCCGTTAATCCCATAAAATTCGTGCGCGCAAAGCGCTAGAATCCCCTACGCTTCAATCGTGTACCACACGGGGTTGCTATTGCACGTGGGGAGCCCCATTTCCCATGATTCTTCGCCCGTAGCCCGAGCACAGGAATGATCACGAAAGTCATCAGGAAGATCGTCGGCAGCCGCAACGAGCGGCAGATCCGGCGTATGCGCAAGTCCATCGAGAGCATCAACGCCTTCGAGCCCGAGCTCCAGAAGCTGTCCGACGCCGAGCTGCGGGCCAGGACCGACAACTTCCGGGAACGCCGCGCGGGCGGCGAGACCCTCGAGAGCCTGCTGCCGGAGGCCTTCGCCACGGTTCGCGAGGCTGGGCGGCGCACCCTCGACATGCGCCACTTCGACGTCCAGCTCATCGGCGGAATCGCGCTCCACGAGGGCCACATCGCGGAGATGCGCACGGGCGAGGGCAAGACCCTGGTGGCGACCCTGCCGGCCTACCTGAACGCCCTGGACGGCAGCGTCCACATCGTCACCGTGAACGACTACCTGGCCCGCCGCGACGCGGAGTGGATGGGCCACATCTACGAGTTCCTCGGCATGCGTACCGGGGTGGTGGTGCCGGGCATGCTTCCCCAGGAGAAGCAGGAGGCCTATTCGGCCGATATCGTCTACGGCACCAACAACGAGTACGGCTTCGACTATCTGCGCGACAACATGGCGTTCATGGCCATGGAGCGCGCCCAGGGCCGACTCCACTACGCCATCGTCGACGAGGTGGACTCCATCCTCATCGACGAGGCGCGCACGCCCCTCATCATCTCCGGCCCCACGGACGAGAATTCCGACCTCTACGTGCGGGTCAACCGCCTCATCCCCCACCTCAATCGCCAGGAAGTGGAAGAAGGCCCCGGCGACTTCAGCGTCGACGAGAAGTCCAAGCAAGTCTATCTCACGGAGCAAGGCCATCAGAGGGTGGAGCAGCTGCTGGTGGAGGAGGACGTGCTGGAGGAGGGCGAGAGCCTTTACGACGCCAGCAATATCGTGCTCATGCATCACCTGATGTCGGCGCTGCGCGCCCACGCTCTGTTCACCCTGAACGTCGACTACATCGTCAAGGACGGCGAGATCGTCATCGTCGACGAGTTCACCGGCCGCACGATGCC
>CBDTYP010000129.1:0-8278 GCA_965364645.1 uncultured Gammaproteobacteria bacterium
CGCACGCCGCCCGACGCGCCGTAGAGGTAGACGTCAATCTTCTCGTCATCGAGGAAGAACTCGTCCACGTACGCACCGTCGGTGAGCGCGGCGACGGTGAAGCCGAGCTCTTCGGCGTTGAGTCCGACCTCGGCCGCCCGGTCCCAGCGCGGCCGCACCTCGACGAGGGGCTGTGCGAGGGAGAGCGCCGCCGGGTCCGAGCGCAGCCGCGGCTTGTCGAAGACCTCCCGGGCCTGGCGGTAGGCGGCGAGAGCCGTCGAGTAGATGTCATCCAGGCGCGGGCCGGAGATGTCCAGGTTGATGGCGCGGGTGCCGCCATTATTGCTGGTGATGATGGAGCCGCGGGTCGCGAACGCGCGCATGCCCGCGAACTCACGGTACTTGTCGCTGATGGCGTCCATGAGCGGATCGACGTCGGCGGTGTCCATGGGCTCGGCGATGATGCGGATGCGGTCCGGCTCGACCCGCATGTACAGGTACTTGATGGCGGGGATCTTGGTTTCGCCCCGCGCGTAGCGTGCCGGGTCATCCTGCACGAAGGGCAGGAAGTGCGCCTCGACCTCTTCCGCGACACCGGCCATCTCCTCGAGGTTGTACCCCGGGGGCGGCGACATGGTGGCGAAGATCTTCGGCTCCTCGCCCTCGGGGAGGTACTCGGCGGGGGGTGTCAGCATCATGATTACGAGCACGCTCGCGGAGACGGTAGCGCCGATGACGACGATCCGTCGCACCGGTCCCGCCATCAGCCAGTCGATGACGGCGAGCGCGGAGCGCCGGAACGGCCCGTCTCTGATTGTGACGGCCTTCGCGCCGGGCATCATCCGCGCGCTCGCCGTCGGCACTACGGTGATGGCGATCAGCATCGACGCCAGGATGGACGCCGAGATGGCGATGGCGATATCCGAGTAGAGCTGACCGGCTTCCTGCTCGACGAAGAGCACCGGGGCGAACACGAGCACCGTCGTGAGCGTCGACGCGAGCACCGCCGGCCACACGCGCTTGACCCCGGCCAACGCGGCGGCGAAGCGCGCGAGCCCCTTGCGCCGCTCGAGCGCGATGCTCTCCAGCACGACGATCGAGTTGTCCAGCGTCATGCCGATGGCGAACGCGACACCAGCGAGCGATATGACGTTGACGGTACGGCCCGCCGCGACGAGCCCGATGAACGCCGCGATGGTGCAGAACGGGATACCCATCACGCCCAGCACCGTGGTCCGCGCGGAGCGCATGAACAGGAACATGACCATCGTCGCGAGCGCGGCGCCGATGACGAGGTTCGTCCATACGTTGGCGATGGAGGCCTGCACGTAGCCGACGTCGTCCGCATTCAGCGTGAGGACCATGCCGGCGGGCTCGAGCACGTCGCGGTTGATCGCGTCCATCACCGGCAACATGGCTTTCTTGATAGCGATGACGTTGGAGCCGGTTTCACGGCGCACCGAGAGGCTCAGAACCGGCTTGCCATCCACGTAGGACTTGGCCTGGATCTCGTAGTGATCCAGCCGCACCTCGGCGACGTCGCCGAGTCGCGTGATGGCGTCGCCGCGCCGATCGAGCACCAGATCTTCCAACGACTCGACGCTGTCGAATCGCCCCACCGTGCGCAAGAGGTAGCGGCGCTTGCCGCTCTCGATGTCACCCCCGGAGATGTCGCGATTGCGCGCGCGCACCGCGGTGCGCACGTCCGAGAGTGTGAGCCCGCGCTCGGCGAGGCGCGCGGCGTCCACCCGTATTTGCACCTGGCGCTCGGCGCCGCCCCAGACGCCGACCTGGGAGACGCCGGGCACGCGCTCCATGCGCGTGCGCACGTGGTCCTCGACGAAGTCGCGGATCATGTCCATGTCGATGCCGCGGGGATTCCCCGGTAACGGTGAGACGCGGAAGTACATGAACGAGTTGCTGGAGAACGACGACGCGTAGATGCGCGGCTCACGCACCGTGATGGGATAGGAAGGCACCTGGCTCAGTGCGTTGTTGACGCGGATCAGCGTCTCGTTGATGTCGACGCCGAACGGAAACTCGAGCGCGATGCGCGCGTATCCGGTTTCCGCCGTGGAGATCATGCGTTGCAGCGCGGGGACGTTGCGCAGGAACTCTTCCTGCTCGATGAGGATCTCCTTCTCCACGTCCTGGGGCGTCGCACCGGGCCAGCTCGTGCGCACGGTGATGGTGCGCACCTCCAGATCCGGGATCATCTGCACGGGGATGCGCAGCACCGCCACGAGACCCAGCACGCACACGACCAGGACCGCGATGGTCAGGAGCATGCCGCGCTTCAGAATGGCTTCGAACACGGATTCGTACCCGATCTCAGTGTGCTTTCACGACGCGCACGGGTTGGTTCTCGCGCAGGGTCTCGTTGCCGCGGACGACCACCCTAGCGCCCGGCGCGAGACCGTCGCGGAGCTCCGTGTTGCCCTCGAAGCTGCGCCCGACCGTCACCGTGTGCTGGGTCGCCACCGGCGCGCCGTCCACGTCCTTCAGCGCCCACACCCGACTCGCACCGTAGGCATCGCGCAGGATCGCATCCCGGGGCACCGTCAGCACCCGCTCGCCGCCGGGAATGCGCAGCTGCGCCTGGGCGGACATGCCGGAAATCATGCCCGTCTCGCTGTCCGGGAGCTGCACCCGCAGCAGGAAGGTGCGCGAGCCCGTGTCGCTCATGGGCACCTTGGCGCTGATGCGGCCGACGATGTCGTGGGAAGGCATCGCGTCGAGGCGCACGCTGACGCGGGTATCGGGCTCGATGTAGGGGTAGTGCTCCTGGGGAACGCGCAGATCGAGGCGCAGGTTGCCGGTGCCTACGAGCTCCAGCACCGGCGTCCCGGTATCAACCCATTCGCCCTCTTCGGCGAGGCGCCGGGCAATCACGCCGGCGAAGGGCGAGAAGACGTCGTGGCGCGCCACCAGCTCGCGTCGGTAACGCTCGGCTGCGTGCAGCCGCTCGAGCTTGGTCTCGGCGATCTTCACCTCGGCCTCGGCGGCGCGGATCTCCGATTCTGGAACGCCCTTCTGAGGTCCGAGCCGGCGCGCCTCGTCCCGGCGCCGCCGGGCCTCGTCGAGACCCGCCTGCGCTTCCGCGGAAGCGGCCCTGGCCTCCGCGAGCCCGAGCTTCTCCAGGGTTGGGTCCAGGGACAGCAGCAGCGCGCCCTTGTCCACCCGATCCCCGGCGGTCACGTGCACCGCGGACACGAGCCCGCTCACCCGGGACGAGAGGGAGGCATGGTCCCGGGCGGTCACGGTGCCGGTCAGGGGGATCTCGATGACGACCGGGATGAGCCGGGCCGTCGCCACCTCCACGGGCACCACGGGCTCCCCGCGGACGGGCCACGGGGCGGCCATGGCCGACAGGGCGGCGATCAGGGTCAAGTTGAGGACTCTACACAGCATCGTGATTCCCGGCCGCCCAGGCGGCTTCCAATAGTCCATTTTCGGGCATATCGGCGCGAAAATCCCCCTTATCGTTCCGCCCGCACCTTGGCCTCCCGGTGGGCGACGTAGATGGAGCTGGCCGCGATGACCGCCGCGCCGATCCAGGTGTAGATGTCCGTCGGCTCGCCGAACAGCATCCAGCCGAGGAACGCAACCTGGGGCAGGCGCAGGTAGTCGAAGGGCATCAGGTACATCGTGTCCGCCATGGAGAAGGCCCGGGTGAATGCCATGTGGGCGGTGCTGGCGACGACGCCGATTGTGATCACCCAGAACCACATCTCGGCGCTCGGCCAGGTCCAGACGAAGAGCGCCGGCACAAGTGCGATGGGCGTCGTCAGCATGGTCTGATACACAACGAGACTCCCAACCTGCTCGCTGCGGGTCAGGACCTTCATGGTAATTACCGAGAGCGCCATGGTGAGCGCGGAGACGACTACCATCACCTCCCCGACACCCACGGACTGCATGCCGGGCCGCAGGATGATGAGCATTCCCGCAAAGCCGACCGCGAGCGCCGTGATGCGCCGGGCCCGAATGACCTCGCCGAGCACGAAGACGGCCGCGACGGCGGCGAACAGCGGTGCGGTGAATCCGAGCGCCACGGCGTTGCCCAGCGGCACGATGGCGAGCGCGCTGAACCACGTGGCCATGGAGACGAAACCGAGCAGGGTGCGCAGCCCGATGAGACCCGGGCGCCGGGTGCGCAACACGCCGACTCCCTGGCGTGTGAGCCACGGAATCATGGCGGCGAAGCCGAACAGGCTGCGAAAGAACACGATCTCGAGCGGATGCAGCTCGGTGGAGACATGGCGGATCATCGCGTTCATGGAAGAGAACAGGAGTCCGGCGAAGATGATGAGAAGGGCCGCCTTGACGGGATCGGAAAGGCTGGCGAAGCGGGACGGTCTGGTTGCGGACATCTCGATGCACGATAACACAACGCCCGCGCCCATCATCCGCGAAGAGCTGACGAGTGGAGTGATGGGTCTTCTGTAGGAGCGGGCTTGCTCGCGAATGAGGCCTCATTCGCGAGCAAGCTCGCTCCTACTGTGGACGCGGTCGTCCTACGACGTAGATCCCCGACGCCACGATCAACGCGCCACCGGCGAGGGTCCAGGCATCCGGCAGCTCGGCGAATACGACGACGCCGATGGCGATCGCCCACAGCAGGCGCACGTAGTGCAGCGGTGCGACGGCGGACGCGTCGGCGAGAGTCAACGAACGCGCCATGGAGAAGTGGGCGACGAAACCGAGCAGGCCGCTCACCGCGAAAAGCCACCACTGCGGCATCGTGGGCGACACCCACACCACCGGCATGGCGAGACTCACGAGCGTGGTGCTCACCACGAAGGTGTAGAGCACGGTCGTCAGCGGCCTGTCGAATCCGCCGAGCATGCGCGTTGCGATGTTGAAGAGCGCGAAGAAGAACGCGCCGAGGAGGGTGAGCAGCGACGCCCAGGCGAAGACATCGCTCCCCGGACGCACGACCACCAATGCGCCGGTCATGCCCACCGCCACCGCCGCCCAGCGCGCTGCGCCGACCCGCTCGCCGAGGATAGGGCCCGACAGCGCGACGATGATGAGCGGCGCGGTGAACGATACCGTGGTAGCGACGGCCAGGGGCAGGTAACGAAGACTCACGAAGAGCGCCGACAGCGAGCAGACGAGTGACGCGCCGCGGGCCAGCTGCAGCCAGGGCCTCCGGGAGCGCGCGAGAGACACCAGCGACTCGCCGCGCAGGAGATTCACCGCGAGCAGGAAGATCAGCGACGCGCCGACATAGCCCCACACGACCTGCACGCCGTTGATGGTCGGCGAGAGGTACTTGGCGATGCCGTCGACCAGCGCGATGCAGGACGCGCCGAGCAACATCCACGCCGCGCCGGCGAGCCGATGCCCGGGCGGATTCGACACGCCGCTACTTGCCCTTCCAGACGGGGTCGCGCTTCTCCGCGAATGCGCGGGGACCCTCCCTGGCATCCTCCGATGCGAGCATGGCCTCGAATGCGGCCAGGTTGCCGCTGCGCATGAGCGTGTAGCACTCCTCATTGGAGAGCATCTCGGTCTCGCGGACGACGGCCTTGACCGCTGCCAGCGCCAGCGGCGGGCCGCTCGCCAGCAACGCCGCCAACTCCCGCGCGTGCTCCATCGGCGACGGGACTACGGCGTTGACGAGACCCCAGCGGGCCGCCTCCTCGGCATCCATGCGCCGCCCGGTCATGAGGAGCTCCATGGCGATGTTGCGGGGGATGCGCTTGGGCAGGCGGAAGGTGGCAGCATCCGCGAGCACGCCCACCTTGATCTCGGGCAGGCAGAACTCGGCGTGCTCGGCGGCGACGATGAGATCGCAGGAGAGCGCCAGCTCGAAGCCGCCGCCGAACGCGAGCCCGTTGACCGCGGCGATGACCGGCTTGTTCAGATCGTGGAGCTCGGTGAGTCCGGCGAATCCGCCGGGACCGTAGTCGGCGTCGTAGGACTCGCCATCCGTCGCCGCCTTGAGATCCCAGCCCGCGCAGAAAAACTTCTCGCCGCCCCCGGTGATGATCGCGACCCTCAGCTCGGGGTCATCGCGGAATGCGACGAATGCCTCGCCCATGGCGACGCTGGTGCGCACATCGATGGCGTTCGCCTTCGGGCGATCGAGGGTGACCTCCAGTACGGCGCCACTCTTGCGCACCTTAACGGCATCGTTCATTTCCTGCTCTCCTCTCTCAATCGAATCATTGCATCCACGGCCACGGCGCCACGGCCTTCCGGCAGAACCAGCAACGGGTTGACGTCGAGCTCTTCCAATCGATCGGCGTGGGCCTCGGCATAGTTTGCGATCGCCATGATCGCCGCAACGGCGGCGCGCCGGTCGCCTCGCGGGCCACCCCTGTACCCACCGAGCAGCTTCGCGACGCGAAGCTCGCCGAGCGCCTCGTCCACGGCGGCCTCGCTAACGGGAAACAGGAGCGTGCGCGCGTCCGCGAGCAGCTCCACGAGCGTTCCGCCCGCGCCGATGGTCAACGAGAGCCCGAACTGCGCGTCCCGGGTGACGCCGACGAGAAGCTCGGCTACCGCCGCCGGCGCCATCGCCTCGACGAGGAAACGATCACCCAGCGTGCTCAAGCGGTCCGCTCCGCGTCGGAGCTCCTCCGCGTCGCGGATGTTCAGAATCACCGCGCCGGATTCGGTCTTGTGGGCGAGGCCGGTTACCGCCGCCTTCAAGACCACCGGATAACCGATGCCGTCGGCGCTCTCGAGCAGCGCGCCCGTGTGGGTAAGCGTTCCCCGGGGCGTGTCGACACCGAAGCGCGCGAGATCGGCTTTGGCCTGCAACTCGTCGATGGTTTCGATGCCGCCGGCGGGGCCCGCAAGCCCGTCGAACACCTTCACGGCGAGCGGCGTCTCCGCGTCCTCCGCGAACCACGCACCGATATCCATCGCCACCCGCAACGCTCCCATTCCTTCCTGCAGACCCTGGAGCGGCGCGACTCCGGCCGCCAACAGCCTCACACGCACGTGGTCGGGAAGGTTCTCCGGCAGCGTGCTGATCAGAACAGCGCGCCCGCGCGCCTCGCCCGCGGCAGCGATGAAGACGTCGATGGTGTTGTCCCAGTCCTGCGTGCCGCTCAAGGTCGGGCTCAGATAGTCGAGCACCTTCACCGTCACGTCCTGAATGCCTGCGAGCACCGCCGCGAAGCATTCGCCCTGGGCGTCGGCATCGCCCCAGATGAAGGTGTGATAGTCGAGAGGGTTCGCGACGTGCACCATCGGGCCGAGGACCTCGCGCAACCGCGCCTCCTCTCTCGCGGCGAAGGCCGGCATCTCCATCCCCAGGGCGGCGGCGGTGTCCGCGACCAGCGCCGCCTCGCCTCCGGAGCAGCTGATGGACGCGACGCGCCGTCCCGGCAGCGGGCCCGTGACCGCCAGGAGCTTGAGGGTCTCCAGAAGCTCCGGGAGTGTCTGCACCCGGGCAACCCGCAGCCGGCGGAAGAGCGCCTCGTAGTGCGTGTCGTCACCGACCAGCGAGCTCGTGTGGCTGAGCGCGGCTTCGGCTCCGAGATCCGAACGCCCCACCTTCAACGCCACGAGCGGGATGCGCGCCGCGTGGGCGGCGACGGCTACCGCGGAGAATCGCTCGACGTCATCGACGCTCTCGATGTGGATGCCGATGGCCTTGACTCTGGCGTCCGCGATGAGCGCCTCGATGTAGTCGGCCACCGACAGCACCGCCTGGTTGCCGACCGAGATGAGATACGCGAGGGGCAGCGAACGCTGCTGCATCGTCAGGCTGATGCCGATGTTGCCGCTCTGGGTGACGATGGCAACGCCTTCGTCCACGCGAACGCCGCCGTGAACATCCGGCCACAGGGCTGCGCCGTCCAGGTAGTTGAGGACGCCGTAGCAGTTGGGGCCGACGACGGCGAGATCGCCGGCCGCGGAGGCGAGCGCCGCCTGCAGCGCCCGTCCCTCGTCGCCGATCTCCGCGAATCCCGACGCGTAGCAGACGGCGCCCCCGGCGCCCCGGGCCGACAACGCCTCCAGGATGTCGACGTTAGCTTCCCGCGGGACGGCGATGAAGCTCGCGTCCGGCGCCTCCGGAAGATCCCCGACACCGGCGAAGCACCGATGCCCCGCCAGCGCGTCGCGGCGGGGATTCACCGGCCAGATGTCGCCGGTGTAACCGATGCGTTCAGATTGGCGGATCACCTCTTCGGCGAGATCGCCGCCGAAGACCGCGACGTGCCGGGGGTGCAGGAGGCGCGTGAGGCCGGTGTGTGAGCGCCGCTTCGCCATCAAGATTCATGGGGGCGCAGCAGCGATCGCGAGATGATGTGGCGTTGGATCTCGCTCGTGCCTT
>CBDTYP010000130.1:0-8207 GCA_965364645.1 uncultured Gammaproteobacteria bacterium
GTTCAGGAACAGGAACTCGAGGCGCTTCTTCCCGGTCATGACCCGGGAACTTACGCGAACGAGCCGAGAACTGTCGAGAAGCGAGGTATCCTGGATGTTGGGCTTCGCTTCGCTCAGCGCCAACCTACGGGCTGCGAGCCGGGCCCGGAATGCCGTATACGGCCTCCGTGCACAGACCTCCCGGGGCTGGTCAGGCTATGATTTGGCCTGACATGGCACGGCTGGAAGCACAGCTCGACGCATTCCTCCGCGGTGAAATCGGCTTCGAGGAGCTGGACGCGGCGGTGAGCGCACGCCTCGAGGAGGCCCCCGACGTCAGCGACGACATCGCCGCCCTCCTCGACGGCGCCCGCGCCCGCGGCCTCCTCCCGGAGGTTCACCAGGCCCTCCTGGCCAAACTGCGCCGCCAGGAAGACGCGACGTCCTCCGGAATCACCCGTGGCATCGACGATCCCGGCGCCGCGACCGGCCGCTACGACGGCTCCATGGACACGGACTTCATGCGCCAGGCCGGCGCGGGGCCCGCATCCGACGATTCCGCCGGCGATGCGGAGGCCCGGGCCGCCCTGACCGCCACGGGCGGCTTCCCCGCCCTTCCCTCCGATGGCTCGCCGGAGCTCGGCGCGGGAGACAATCTGCGCGGTCGCTTCGAACTCCTTTCGAAGCTCGGCGAGGGCGGCATGGGCGCCGTCTGGAAGGGCAAGGACCTCCTCAAGGAAGAGGCGAAGGATCGCAACCCCTTCGTTGCCATCAAGCTCCTGCAGAAGAACTTCAAGGAGCACCCCGACGCATTCGTCGCCCTGCAGCGGGAGACGGCGAAGCAGCAGCGCCTCGCGCATCCCAACGTCGCCACCGTCTTCAGCTTCGACCGGGATACGGACTCGGGGGCCGTTTTCATGTCGATGGATCTCCTCGAAGGCGAGTCCCTCGACACCTTCATCCGCGACCTGCCCGAGGACGGTCTAAGCGAATCCGAGGCCATGTCCATCATCCAGCAGCTCGCCGCCGGACTCGCCTACGCCCACCAGAACGGCCTCGTGCACTCGGATCTGAAGCCCGGGAACTGCTTCCTCACCCGGGACGGGACCGTGAAGCTTCTGGACTTCGGCATCGCCAGGGCGTCGAAGACCAAGACCGATGCCGAGGGAGTCACGACGCTTTTCGATCCGGGCGAGCTCGGCGCCATAACCCCGGCCTACGCGACCGTCGAGATGTTCGAGGGCTACGAGCCGGATCCCCGGGACGACATCTATGCGTTGGGCATCATGGCCTATCAGCTGCTGACCGGCAGGCACCCCTACGACAAGATGAGCGCGCCCCGGGCACGGGACCACGGCCTCGTTCCGGAGCCCATCCCCAAGCTCTCCAGCCGCCAGAACCGGGGACTGGCCCGGGCGCTCGCGCTGGATCGGGACCAGCGCACCGGGTCGGTGGAACAGTTCATCGACGATATCCGGCGCAAGAAACGACCGATTTACGGGATCGCCGCAGCGGTGGTGCTGGCAGTGCTGATCGTCGCGCTCGGCTACGCGCAGATAACGACCTACGCGCGCGGAGAAGAGAACGAGGAGATTATCGCCGTGCTGGAACGCGGCGGCGTCGAGAACATCGCCGACGGCCTCGCCAGGATTCAGGCGTTGGAATCCGATGACCAGCGCCGTGACGTACTGAAGGATACCCGCACGCGGGATGCCGTGGTGGAACACATCGCCCACGGCGACCGGCACAGCATTCGAGAGGGCCTGAGCCTGATCCGCCCTTTCGACAACGAGTGGCAGCAGGATATCAGGGAAGATCCGCGTGCCCGTGAAGCTATCATCCCTTACTACAAGCAGCGCATCGACGCGGCCTTCAACCCCGAGGAAGGCCGCTATGATTACGGCAAGGCGGTCGAGCAGATTCAGACCCTCGATTCTCTGTATCCGAACTCCGCCAGAGTCCTTCGTCTGAGCAACGGTCTCGAGGCGCGCCGCTCCGAGGAGCTCGATCGGCTCACCGGCCTCTACAACGACCTCCTCGCCGATCTACCGTCCACGACTGCCGGCGAACACGGACTCGGCGACGTGTTGCGGGCGATCCGTCTACTGGATCCCGAGAATCCGATGCTGAAAGATCCGCGGCTCGCGGACGCCTTCTCGCGACAAGCCATCAGCGCCATGGACGCGGGCAATCTGACTGGGGCGAAGGTGATCGTGGACCTCGCCGAAGAGCTGATCCCCGGCGACCCCGCGCTCGCCGCGCTGCGCCAGCAGCTCGCGGCGAGGATCGAGAATCACCGCCAGGAGCGGCTGGCGGTGGGGCTGCGGGCCCGCCTGGAGAGGGAACGCGGCTCGCTGAACTCGCTGGCGGATTTTCGCCGGGTGCAGGACGACCTCATCCTGCTGGAGAGGCTCCACCCCCGGGACACGATGCTGAAGGACCTGCGCTGGCAGCTGCAGCAGATCTTTCTCTCGGGATTCGACGATCTGCTCGCAAGCAAGCGTTGGCAGGATGCGGAAGATCTGCTCGTCGACTTCGCGCGCTTCTTCGACATTCCCTACGTCGCGGCGCAACGCGCGCGCCTGAGCGATGCGGAGGAGGCCCATGACTTCAGAATGCCGGCGACCCAGTCCCGCCAGAGTTTTCTCTCGGCCCGGGCCAGGACAATCAGCGAGCTCCTTCGCCAGCCGTCGCTCACCCCGGAGTGGGAAGTCGCATTCGAGACGGCCTTCAAGGAATCCCTCGCCATGGTAGGCACGGAAGGATCCGGCGTGGAGCTGATCAGCAAGACCATGATGCTCCTCTACCGGGACCGCGCGACGGATGCGGTGAAGGCGAAGCAGTATGTCCGGGCGCGGCATGCCCTCGACAAAGGCCGCGCATACATTCCCGATGCGCCCGAGCTCGACGAGGTCGAGATCCTGCTCGTCGGTGCGCAGCAATCCGTGCTCCGCACCCAGGAGGTGTCGCAACGTGATGAGCGTATCGCGGCTGCCAGGACGGCTCTCCTCGCCCACGCCGCAGCGGGACGTCCCGAGGACGCGGCCGAGGCACTCGAGGCTCTGGAGACCGAGGTCCCCGCCGACGATGCGTTCATCGCCGAAACCGCGCGCCCGGCGGTGGCCGCCGCGTTCCTCGAAAGCGCCGAGAAGAGTCGCGCCGCCGGCGATCTCGATGCCGCGGTGTCTCAGCTCGAACGGGCATTGGCGGTCGCGCCGACGGCGGAGCTCGGCAAGACCCTGGAACGCTACCGTGAAGAGCGTGCCCACGGATCCCTGACCACTTCGCTCATGCGGGCGGTGGACACGGACACGTCCCTGGACGTGGCGGCGCTGCGCGCGGGCATCGCCGATCACGAACGGCGCTATCCTCAGGAGCATCAGGCCCTGATCGGGGAGCTCGTGGCCCTCGCGACGGCGCGGCTGGTCGCGCGAGCCAGGGCGCCCGCCCTCGACGGCGATACCTTGTCCAGCGAGCTCGCCGCGGTGAGAACGCTGTTTCCGGAGTCGGCGGACGCCGTGGAGAAGGAGGTCGCCGGAGTCATGGAGCAGCGTGCCGCCGCCCTGGCCGGGGACGACCCCTACGCCGCCCGAGAGTATGCGCGTGTCGCGCTCGCCGTACTGCCCGGAAACGCGGCCCTCGCGTCGCTCCTCGGCCGGCTGCCGCCGGAAGACTTCGCACGGGTGCGCAAGCGCATCGACAGGGGCCGCCTGCTCGCGGCCCGAGAGGCGTTGAAGAGCGCCGGCGCCCGCCACCCGAACCACGTGGAGACACGAAGGCTCGCCGCGGATATCGAGGAACGCATGGCTCGGGCGCGCTCCGCCTACGAACGCTACGTCGAGGGCGTCAAGGAGCGCACCCTCGCCCACGCATCCCAGCGCCGGGCGGCCTACGCCGGCGTGACACGGCTGTGGTCGGACAATCCCGAGCTCCGCCCGGTGAAGTACCGCGAGCCGCGCCCGGGGGAGTGTGCGGCGGAGCTCGCGGGCCGGGGCCGGGAGAGCGACGGCGTCTGCTATGACCTCTTGGCCGGAGGCGAGCCGGGGGTGCCCCTGGTGGTCGTACCCGGCGGCGCGGGCGTCGATAAGGCCTATGCCATCGGCAAGTACGAGACCTCCATTGGCGAGTTCAACGCGTTCTGCTCCCGGAGCGGTGCCTGCCAGCCCCTGAACGGCCAGGACGCGCAGCTGCCGGTGACCGGGGTCGCCCGGGAGAGCGCCGAGCGCTACGCCGGCTGGCTGTCCGAGCAGGCCAGCGCCAGCGACGGCGAGCGGGTGGTCTACCGCCTCCCCACCGATCGGGAATGGCAGCACGCCGCCGCCGCGGGCGGGCTGCGGGCCAGCAAGGGCATCAACTGCCGGCCAGCGGGCAAGGTGGATATCCAGGCCGGCGTGCTGACGGCCCGGGAGGGCAGCGTATCGCTGGGAATGCCCGTAGGTCGTGGCCTCGTCAGCGTCACCTTCGGCGAGGAGAACGGGTGGGGGGTCGTCAACCCCGTGGGTAACGCTCAGGAGTGGGTCCTGACCGCGGAAGGGCTCGCGGCCCGGGGCGGCGCCTACTCGGACAAGGCCTCCCGGTGCACCGTGGCCTTCTCACGGGACCACGACGGCAGCCCGGACGGGCGCACGGGATTTCGTCTACTGCGGGAGCTGAATTGAGTCCCGGGCGGGTGCTCCAGCGTTAGCGGGGCTCCACCGTGTGCAGGACCTTGTCGTACTCGAAGTAGATGTTGAAATTCGGGTAGTGCCACACGGTGATAGGTGGGTCCCCCACTGGCCCGGAGGTGCTCTGGGGCGGTCCCATCGCGGCCTGGACGGCCTCCATCGTAGCCCCTCGCGTGGGCCCTGTATCGGCCGGTCCGACGGGACCCAGGGTCAGGGTGTCGGCGTGCAGCAGAACGGGCGAAACCGATAGCAGCGCCACCAGCAGCCCGACGGTACGCAACATACGCATTGTTCAGCACCTCTCGGTTTTTGGCGGCCCCCAGGATGACCTGGACGACCAAGCGACAGGCACAAGTATAGTCACTTGTGCGCTGTCTTTTGCAGGTCGACTAGTCGACAGAACAGGAATTACCGGTGTCCGCGCCGTTTCCCTGGCCATTCCCGGGGCCATTCCCGGCGCCGTTCTCGGACCGGATTCGCTCGAAGATTTCCTGGCGGTGCACCGGCAGCGCTCTCGGCGCCTCGACGCCGATCTTCACCTGACCGCTGCGAACGCCGAGGACCTTCACCACGATATCGTCACCGATCATGATTACCTCGCCGACTTTCCTCGTCAGAATAAGCATTAGATTCTCCCTGTCCGCGCCATCGGGCGCTCAATGACCCGAGCACCCCCGAATCTTCGCGACCGCCGGGTACTCCCTGGCGACGGGGTCCATACCCCGTCATAGGACACACAGGTTAATGACCGGAGGAAAGCGTCGCCTGTCCCAACCCGCCAAGGGCTGGTCCGGGCCGGTCAGAGTGATGCGAGAAGCGGGGATGGACGCCGGCGGGCGTTCAATGCGCGAGGACTTCGTCGACCTTGGGCTTCTTATCGGCGAGGCGATCCCGGTAGAGCTGGGGAGACAGCTTGACCTCGACCCACTGGATGCCGCGGGTGACGAGGAAGTTGATGGTCAGGTAGATCGCGCCCGCGATGATGAACACCTCCATCGGCGCGAAGGTAGCGGCAATGATCTTCTTGGCAATGCCGGTAACCTCGAGGATCGTGATGGTGCTCGCCAGCGACGTGGACTTCACCATGAGCATGATCTCGTTGCCGTAGGCGGGCAGCGCCTGGCGGATGGCCACGGGGAAGACGATACGCCGAAACAGCGTGAATCCCGACATGCCGACGGCACGCCCGGCCTCGAGCTGTCCCCAGGGAACCGACTGGATGCCGCCGCGAATGATCTCGCTCGTGTACGCGGCGGTATTCATCGTGAGCGCCAGGATGGCGCAGAAGTACGGCTCGCGGAGGAAGTACCAGAGTCCGACGGCTTCGAGGGATTCCCGGAACTGGCCGGACCCGTAGTAGATGAGGAAGATCTGCACCAGCAGCGGTGTGCTGCGGAAAACGTAGACGTAGCCGTAGGCGAGATTCGACAGCACCAGGCTCTTCGACAGGCGCATCTGTGCGAGCCCCATGGCGAACACGAAACCGAGCGTGAGCGAGCTCACCACCAGCGTGAGCGTGGTGGGAATGCCCTCGATGAGAGCCGGAAACGCCTCGGTCATGATTTCGAGGTTCATATGCTAAGCGTACCTGACGCCCTTGCTGGCCCACGCCTCGGCGCGCAGGAAGCCACGGTTGCTGATGGACGTGAGCCCGAGATAGAGAAAGGCGGCCAATAGATAGAACGTGAACGGCTCCTTCGTGGATCCGGATGCGACGGCGGCCGAGCGCATGATCTCGACGAGACCGATGACGGATATCAGCGACGTCTCCTTGAGCGTCAGCTGCCAGACGTTGCCCATGCCCGGCAACGCGAAGCGCGCCACCTGCGGGACCAATATCCGCCAGAAGCGTTTGGCCGTGGTCATGCCGACCGCCTTCGCGGCCTCGATCTGGCCCGCGGGCACGGCGAGAACGGCGCCGCGAATTACTTCGGTGTTGTAGGCGCCGGCACTGAGCCCGATGCACACCATGCCGGTGATGAACAGCGGTGGGTCGATGTAGCCCTCGTAACCGAATATCCCCGATGCGATCGATCGCAGTAGCGTACCGCCACCGAAGAAGACCAGGTAGATGACGAGCAGTTCCGGAATGCCACGGACCACCGTGGTATAGAAATCTGCGATGTAGCGCAGGACGACGTAGCTCGAGAGCTTCAGAGAAGCGAAGAAGATGCCGATGACGACGCCGAGCAGGTAGGAGCAGACCGCGACCGCCATGGTCATCATGGCGCCGACCAACATCTCGTCGCCCCAGCCGTCATCGCCGAATGCCAGCAGACTGAAATCCATGGGGTTCGGGGCGCCTCGGTTGGTACCCGGGCCGATCTCTCCCCATTCAATCGGGGAGAGATCGGCGGCGGGGAAGTCTAGTTACTGCTTGGAAGATGCGTCGAAGCCGAACCACTTGACGGCCAGCTTGCTGACGGTTCCATCTGCGATCGACGCATTGATCGCCTTGGTGAACATGTCGGCCAGGTCCTGATCCTTCTGGCGGATGCCGACGCCGACGCCGGCACCGAAGGGCCCACCGGTCATGCCAGGTCCGACCATCGTCATGCCCTTACCCTTGTCGGTCTCGAAGAGCGGCACCCAGTAGCTCATGGAGGCTAACGCTGCGTCCATACGGCCCGCCTGCAGATCGAGGTCGAGGTTCTCCTGGGTATCGTAGGTGCGGATCTCGACGTCTTTGCCGAGATACTCCCGCAGGAAGTTCTCGTGAGTCGTCGATCCCTGCACGCCGATCGTCTTGCCCTTGAACTGCGCGATGATGTCGTCGATGGCAGCCCTCTCTCCGGAGTTCACTTCCTGCAGGTTCATCGCGTCGAGGCTCGTCTTGAACCCGGCCGCCGGGCTCTTGTCGGACACGACGAATCTCGCCGGGGTGGCGGCGTAGTCACGGGAGAATGTGATCACCTTCTTGCGCTTGTCGGTAATGGACATGCCCGCCATGATGGCGTCGTACTTGCCTGCCTGCAGGGCAGGAATGATCCCGTCCCAGGCCTGCGCCACGATCTCGCACTCCGCGTTCATGCGCTTGCAGAGATCCTCCGCGAGCTCCAGCTCGAAGCCGACGAGCTTCCCCGACGAATCGGTGAAGTTCCACGGCGCGTAGGCGCCCTCGGTCGCGATGCGGATCTTGCTCCAGTCACCGGCAATGCTCTGTCCGGCGAACAACGCCGCCACAAGGGTCATCAAAACTAAACTGAGTTTCTTCATTTATCTACTCCCTCTGTTTCAGGTTGTTTTTAAAAGGAACGAAACCGCTGGTTGAGCGGCCCCTTCCATGAGCTCAGAGGCTGCTGGCGAGAAACTGCCGGCAACGCTCGGATTTCGGATTCTCGAAAAGCTCCCGCGGAGAATTCTGCTCCTCGATTCGGCCATCGTGTAGGAAGATGACCTCGCCGGACACCTCGCGGGCAAACCCCATCTCGTGGGTAACGACGATCATGGTGCGCCCCTCGGACGCGAGATCCCGCATGACCTTGAGGACTTCTCCCACCAGCTCCGGGTCGAGTGCCGACGTCGGCTCATCGAAGAGCATCACCTTGGGCTCCATGCAGAGCG
>CBDTYP010000131.1:0-8183 GCA_965364645.1 uncultured Gammaproteobacteria bacterium
GCTGTCCGAGAATCTGCTGCTGCTGTTGATTTTCTGGGAGCTCACGAGCCTCGTATCGTTCCTCCTCATCGGTTACTGGAAGCACGATGTGGAGGCGCGCCAGGGCGCGCGCCTCGCGCTCTTCGTGACCGGGGGCGGCGGGCTCGCGTTGTTCGCGGGGATTCTGCTGTTGGGCAATATCGCCGGGAGCTTTGCCCTCAGCGACGTGTTGCAGGCGGGCCCTGCGATCAAGGCCCACCCGCTCTATGAGCTGACCCTGGTGCTGATTCTGCTCGGCGCCTTTACCAAGTCGGCGCAGTTTCCGTTCCACTTCTGGTTGCCCCACGCCATGGCGGCGCCGACGCCCATCAGCTCCTACCTGCACTCGGCGACCATGGTGAAGGCCGGCATCTTCCTGCTGGCGCGGCTCTTTCCGGCCCTCTCCGGCACCGAGACCTGGTTCATGCTGGTGGGAGGCGCCGGCGCGATCACGCTCGTGATGGGCGCCTACCACGCGCTTTGGCAACACGACATCAAGGGCCTGCTCGCCTACTCCACAATCAGTCACCTGGGACTCATCACACTGCTCTTCGGGCTCGGCACCTCTCTCGGTGCCGTCGCCGGCGTGTTTCACATCATGAATCATGCGGTGTTCAAGGCATCGTTGTTCATGGCGACCGGCATCATCGATCACGAGACCGGCACCCGCGACATGCGCAAGATCAACGGGCTGTTCAAGTACATGCCCTATACGGCCGTGCTCGCCATCGTCGCCGCCGGCGCCATGGCGGGGGTGCCTCTGCTCAACGGATTCATCAGCAAGGAGATGTTTTTCCAGGAGGCGGTGGATCTCACGGCACTCGGCTTCACCGGCTACGGGCTGCCGGCGGCGGCCATCATCGCCGGCATCGGCTCTGTCGCCTATTCCTCCCGATTCATCCACGACGTCTTCTTCAACGGCGAGCCCATCGGGCTGACGAAGACGCCCCACGAGCCGCCGCGGTGGATGAAGGTGCCGATCGAGTTCCTCGTCGTCCTGGTCATCGCGGTGGGCATCGCGCCGGCCTATACGGTCGGGCCGATTCTCGACGTCGTAGCCGGCAGCGTCATACAACGCGGCCTCCCCGAGTTCAGTCTGAGCCTCTGGCACGGCTTCAATCTCGCCTTCGTGATGAGCATGGTGGCGATGATCGGCGGCGTCACAGTTTACGTTTTTCGTCACAGGATCTTCGCATTGCACGATCGTTTCTTCCCGCCGGTCAGCGGCCGCAACCTGACGGAGGGACTGCTGCACCGAGTATTCGCCCTGGCGAACGGGCTGAATGCGCTGATCGAGAACGGATCGCTGCAGCGCTACATCTTCCTGCTGATCGCGAGCGCCCTCGTCGTCGGTGTGGCGGCGTTTCGGGGTGAGGTGCTGCTCGGCCCGGCACCCATGACATCCCCGGACATCCAGACGGTTGCCTATGGCGTCTTCCTGGTCGTGGGAGCGGTCGGCACGGTTCTCTTTCACCGATCGCGTTTCGTCGCGGTCGTGGTCATCGGCATCGTCGGACTCATGGTGTCGTTGCTGTTCGTGCGTTTCTCCGGACCGGACATCGCCATGACCCAGCTGCTGGTGGAGTTCGCGACGGTCATACTGATCCTGCTGGCGCTCTTCTTTCTTCCCTGGACGACGCCGAAGGAGTCCAGTGCGGCGAGAAGGTTGCGCGACTCATCGGTGGCAGTGATGACCGGCATCGGTGCCGGCCTGCTGAGCATCAGCCTGCTGACCCGCCCGTTCACCAGCATCTCCGGGTTCTTCGTCGCGGAAGCGAAGCCCGGCGGTGGCGGCACGAATATCGTCAACGTCATCCTGGTGGACTTCCGCGGCTTCGATACACTGGGTGAGATTACCGTGCTCGGCATCGCCGCGGTCGGGATCTACGCGATGCTCTCCAACGCGAGCGTGCGTATCCCGGAGGTCGATATGGACGGCCGCCCCTGGGCATGGGATCGGCACCCGGTGGTGCTGGCGGTGATCGCGCGAACCATGCTGCCCCTCGCCCTGCTGGTTGCGGTCTATCTCTTCCTGCGCGGTCACAACCTGCCCGGCGGCGGGTTCATCGCCGCCCTGGTGGTGGGCACCGCGCTCATCCTGCAGTACCTCTCCGATGGCTCCGCCATGGCGCAAACCCGCATCGGGTGGCGATACAGGATGATAGTGGGCATCGGGATTCTCATCGCGGTGATCACGGGGGCGGGCAGCTTCATGCTCGGCTATCCGTTCCTGACGACGTCGTTCACCTACGTCACCCTGCCGGTGATAGGCAAGTTCGAGCTGGCCACGGCCATGCTGTTCGATCTGGGTGTCTTCGTCACCGTCGTCGCCACGGTGATCATCATCCTCGCCTACCTTGGACGGCTGAACGCTCCGCTGGACACGGTGCCGACCATCCGCTGGCGCCGGGACGGTCCGACCTGATGGAAGCGGTATTCTCCGTCGCAATCGGCGTGCTGGTCGCCTGTGGCGTCTACCTGATACTGCGCGCCCGCACGTTTCCCGTGGTACTCGGGCTCACGCTCATTAGCTACGGTGTGAACGTGTTTCTCTTCATTTCCGGCGGCCTGGTCGTCGACAGCGCGCCGCTGGCGCTGCCTGAGATAGCGGTCCATCCCGATCCGCTGCCCCAGGCACTGGTGCTGACGGCCATCGTCATCGGCTTCGGCATGACGGCCTATGCGATCGTGCTCGCGCTGAAGGCCAACGGGGAGTTCGAGAGCGACCGGGTCGACGGGGGGGGCGAGAGGTGAACCACTGGATGGTCGTCCCGGTATTGCTGCCCATGGTCGCGGGTGCGCTGCTGCTCGTTCTCGAGAGCACGGGTCTCGACGCGAAGCGATCCGTCAGCGTGGTCGCGACCGCGGCACTCATTCCCCTCGCACTCGGGCTGATGGGTATCGCGGTCACCGGCGAGCAGCAAATCTACTACGTGGGGGATTGGCCGGCGCCATTCGGCATCGTACTCGTTCTCGATCGACTGAGCGCGCTCATGCTGTTGCTTACGAGCGTTCTGGCCACGGCGAGCGTGCTCTATGCTCTCGGTGGGGACGACACGAAGGGCGCGGACTTTCACGCGCTGTTTCAGTTTCAGCTCCTCGGCATCAACGGCGCCTTCCTGACCGGCGATCTGTTCAACCTGTTTGTCTTTTTCGAGATTCTGCTCATCGCGTCTTATTGTCTCATTGTCCACGGAGGCGGGCCGGCGCGGACCCGCGCCGCCATGCACTTCGTCGTGCTCAACCTCGTCGGCTCATCGGTATTCCTGATCGCCCTCGGCGTCGTCTACGGGACGCTCGGGACGCTGAACATGGCGGATGTCGCGGCCAAGGTGGCGAGCGTGGACGCGGACTCCCGGGGGCTCGTGAGGGTGGCGGGCCTGCTGCTGCTGCTGGTTTTCGGTCTGAAGGCGGCGCTGTTGCCCCTCGGATTCTGGCTGCCGTCCTCCTATCGATCCGCCACGGCGGCGGTCGCGTGCCTGTTCGCCATCATGACCAAGGTGGGGGTGTACGCGATCCTGCGTGTGCATATCTTGATATTCGCCGACCCGGTCTACGGCGGGATTTCCCTGGAGGCATGGCTCCTGCCGCTTGCTCTCGGCACAATCGTCCTCGGCGCCGTCGGCGCCCTGGCGGCGTCGGAACTCCGCGCCACCGTCTCGTACCTGGTTGTCGTGTCCGTCGGCACCCTGCTCGCCGCCGTGGGGTTGTTCTCACGGGAGGCGTTGGCGGCGGCCCTCTACTACCTGGTCCACAGCACGCTCGTGACCGGCGGCCTGTTTCTGCTCGCGGACTTGATCGGCCGGCAACGGGGGAAAGTGGCGGCGAGGCTCGACCGATCCCAGGCGGTCTACCAACCGGCTCTGCTCGGCACGATGTTTTTCGTCGCCGCCGTTGCCGTGTCCGGCTTACCTCCCTTGAGCGGATTTGCCGCCAAGGTCTATATCCTGCAGGCAGCTCAAGCGTCGGCTGCGGCCCCATGGATTTGGGGGATCATCCTGATCTCCGGCCTGTTCGTGATCGTGTCTCTCAGCAGGGCCGGCACGGCGATATTCTGGCGCACGGAAGACACGTGCGGAGAGGCGCGCCCGGTACGCGGCATGGAGGCACTTTCTGCGTGTGGATTGCTCGCCGGCGCGCTGTTTCTCATGGTGTTCGGCGCCCGTGCCCTCGACTATACGGAAGCGACCGCCGAGCAGTTGCTCAATCGCTCCGGCTACGTGGACGCCGTGCTCGCCAACGAGATTGTGAGCACTCCCGCGTCAATGAAGGAGTAAGCGCTATGAACCTCACCCGACGTTATATCCCGCATCCCATCATCAGCGGGATCTTGTTTTTCGTGTGGTTGCTTCTCAATCACACGCTGTCGGCGGGCCACATCGTGCTCGGCGCCGCACTCGCCGTGCTCATTCCCATGTTTACCAGGCGATTCTTCCCGGAACCCGTTTATCTCGGGCGGGTTCCGACGATCGTGCGATTCCTCGGTACCGTGTTGTGGGACATCGTTGTTGCCAGCTTCACGGTCGCGCACCTGACCCTCGGTCCGACGTCACGGCTCAGACCTCGCTTCGTGCGCATCCCGGTATCGCTCCCCGACGATTTTGCCCTCACGGCGCTCGCGAGCACCATCTCGCTGACTCCCGGGACGGTGTCCGCGGAGCTTGCGCCGGACCGCGAACACATACTCATCCACGCATTGGACGTGGACGACGAGGAGGCGCTGGTGCGAACGATCAAGGAGCGCTACGAGTTACCAATCAGAGAGATTTTCCGATGTTGACCGTCGCGCTTACCATTGCCGTCGTGATGCTGGTATCCGCCATGGGGTGCAATCTGTGGCGCCTGTTTCTCGGGCCGGATCCCGCGGACCGCGTGCTGGCACTCGACACCCTCTACATCAATGCCGTCGCCTTACTGGTACTGACCGGTATCGCCTACGGTAGTGAGCTCTTCTACGAAGCCGCCATTCTCATCGCCTTGCTGGGTTTCGTCGGCACGGCCTCGCTCGCGAAGTTTCTTCTGCGCGGCGACATCATCGAATAGCGGGAGGCAGCATGATCGAAGTCATCAGTATGGTCTTTGTCGTCCTGGGCGCCAGCTTCGCGCTCATCGGATCCATCGGCCTGTTACGCTTTCCGGACGTCTTCACCCGTCTCCACGGCCCCACCAAGGCCACCACCCTCGGCGTCGGCGGCGTGCTCCTCGGCACCGTCGTGTACCTCCTCGCCCAGGGAGAGGTGGGCGTCATCCGCGAGCTGCTGATTACCGTCTTCCTGTTCCTTACAGCGCCGGTCAGCGCGCACTTGATCGCCAAGGTGGCGCTTCATCGGCGCTGCCACTCCGTCTGCGACATCCCGGCCGACGAGCCCGACTGACAGCCGGTGCTCAGCGGGTCAGCCAGTAGGTCGCACCGGGAAGATCCATGATGCCGAGGGTCAAGAACCAGTTGTCGCCGAAATTTCTGATGTCCCGGGTTCCGACGCCTACTCTGAGGCGATCGCGCATGAAGCCCACGTGGACGTCGCCGCCGCCGGTATCTTGATCGCCAACCTCCGGTTGTGACCACTTGTGGTACCAGGTGGGGGTGATCCCGACGCTCGAGATAGTGCCCGACCCGGTACGGCGCGTGTAGCCCAGGCCAACGCCCAGATAGTTTCCTCGGTCCCTGCTGGCGCTCGAGTTGAACAAGCCTCCGGCGAATCCGAAGCCGGCGCGTACGTGGACCAGGTTGTTCTCGGAGAGGGCGAGTGTGGGTTGCCAGCTGAAAGTGAAATCGCCTTCGACGAGGTCGAACGACACGTCATAGGGGATGACATAGCGCAGGAACCAGTCCTCCGGCGCCGTCGACGGCGCGAACGTAAACGTCGGGTACGTGTACGTCATGCTCTGCAGGACATGGGCAGTCGCTCCCATGAGCAACGTGTAGGATTCCTCGCGCAGCTCGGGATTCGGCTCCCGCTCCACGTACAGGTCCGCCGCCTGGCGCTCCAGATAGGTCAGCCGGGCCGTCACCCGGCGGGTCAGCTCCGTCGGCCAGGTCGCAGGATCGGCGATGATCTCCGCGAGAAGCGGTACGGCTCCGTCCTCCGTCGGGGTCGGCTCGAAGTTTTGCGTCTTCAGATACTCGAAGAACGTATTCTCGGTGACGAATATGCTCTTATCGCCCTCGTCGCGTTCCTCCCCCGCTTCGAGAGCCTTCGCCAGGGCCTCGTGGATAATTTCCATGTCGTGATCCGCGGCGGGTAGTGGCGTATAGGCGAATCCGAACAGGCCTTTTTCGCTGAACTCCCGTTCGGCGAGCCGCGCGAACACGTATTGGCTCCGCGAGTTGCTCGCGACGCCGACGGCATCGTAGAGCTGTTTGCCCAACTTCTGGATACACTCGGTGTAGAGCTTCGGCTGCTCTTCCTGTGAGTAATGCAGGGCACACAGGTTGAGGGAGATGATGGCAACAGCGTCGTATACGCCCACGTAGTAATCGTACTCGCGAAACTTGAAGTCCAGGAACGAGCCAAAGTCCCCCAGCAACGTGCCGGTTATCGGGCCGCCGCGACTCGAAACCCGCAGGACGCGATCGTCGTGCATCGATTGACGGGACCGGCTGATGCCGACTCTAAGCCGCTGGTCTCTTATCTGCGCGAGCTCCATGATCGCCAACAGGGCATCCGCCACCTGGTCGCGATAGCCGGCGATGTCGACGTTGCACGTCACTACTGCTTCGGAGTCGATTCCGCCGGACGAGCGCTCGCAACGGTCGACGACGCCGGCCTTTTTCATGCGTTCCGGTGAGTAGGGCGGGGCTATGACAGGATCGATTCTGTCGTAGGCAATCTCCAGGAAGCGTCCAGCCCTGCGGGTCGCTTCGCCGCAGGTCAGCATCGACGCGAAATACGGCAGCTTTTTGTCGCAGCTCAAATCCGGATGCATCTCGTTGAGAATCCGAGCGAGCTCGTAGCTCAATTGAGAAAGATTGAGTCGCCAGTTGTCACTCGTTGCCTCCCGATAGAGCTCGTACTTTCGAGCCGTCCCGAGGGCGCCTGTCAGGAGGCCGGCCTCGCTGAAAAAGCTGAACTCCATGATCTCGCAGGCCTCGGGCGGATTCTCCGAGGCGCAAGCCGAGGTGTCCGGCGGCTCCGGCACATCATATCGAACCCGATCCGGGTCCATGAAGAAGTAGGTGACGGGGAAGGGATCGTCGAATGCCTCTCGATTGAGCTCCGCGAGATTGCGTGCGAGGCCAACGGGTAGGTTGTCGAACAAGCCTCCATCGGCGAACTCCGCCTCGTCGAGCTCGTAGCCCTCCGGGCATATCAAGTCCGTGTCGGACTGTTTCGCCTCGTCGACTGAATCAGTCTCGTCCGTGCGCACCGAAAGACGGCAATACTCGAAGCGTCTGCGGCCGAACGCGGTGGGGAAGGCGCTGGTCGCGGCGGCTGCTTCTATGATGCGCTCGTCGGAGATGGAGAAGGGGGGATCTTTGCGTTGACGCGGCATGAGAATCATGGCCGGGTCCGACAGCGTGGGATAGTCTCTCGGGTCGAAGAAGTAGGCGACGGTGCCGTCTTCCTTGACCCGCAATTCGAACGGAATATAGAAACGCTGGTTCTTTACTTCGATCTCGGCCACCTTCAACCGGAGAGGGTCGACGCGAGTCACGGTAACACCGAGGGGGATCCTGCAATCTTCCCGGTAGGCGGGCTCGTGCCAGTTGTCGCGCAACTCCCTCGCGCTGGCGAAGTAGTCCTTGCGCGAGAACATGGCGTCGTCGGGCAGATACAGATCCGAGTCGGCCTTGGGAGGCAGAAACTCGTTGATGTCCACTCGCAGCCACAGGTCGCGGAAGAAATTGTCGTCGACCCGGTTCGGGAGTCCGCCGCTCTCCTCTGACAGAAGGCACCAGGTCAGGGCGGATAGTATGGTATTGACGCCCCCGGCCGACGCCCCGGCTACGCTGACGAGGTCGAGGGATCTGAGCTGCCCCCCGCTGATATTCGATACATCTTCGGTCTCCCGCACCAGCTTGAGCGCGGCCCAGTTGAGTCCCGCTTCGTAGGCGCCTTTGCTCGCCCCGCCGCTGATGGCCATGGAGAAACGTTGCTTCGCGTTCCGCTCCACGCTACCGGCGTTCCCCGCCAGCAGGCCGACGCCGGCGATCGTCGCCATCA